>NZ_AMXG01000039.1:0-167611 GCF_000313235.1 Pseudomonas sp. PAMC 26793 | reverse complement strand
CTTCTCTCTACCGCTCGACTTGCATGTGTTAGGCCTGCCGCCAGCGTTCAATCTGAGCCATGATCAAACTCTTCAGTTCAAACATCTTTGGGTTTTTAAGAAACCCTAAACTTGGCTCAGCAATCGTTGGTTACATCTTTGATTTCTCGCGGAGTAACTTGTGATGCTGATAATCTTGTTGACTATCAGTCTGACTCCACAAGCACCCACACGAATTGCTTGATTCAGTTGTTAAAGAGCGGTTGGTTAAGATCTTTCGTCTCAACCGAGGCGCGCATTCTACAGCAGCCTCATTTGCTGTCAAGTGATTATTTTCAGAAGTTTTCAAAGTTTCCTTTGTAACTTCAACCACTTGCGCTTCCGATCTCTCGTTAGCGGGAGGCGAATTCTACAGCGTTACACGCTGCTGTCAACACCTCTTTTTCTCCGCTTTCGACCGAGAAGATCGAACCGTTAATAGGGCTAAACAACACGGCCTTACTAACTCCTTCTGGGCTTCGATGACCTGAAGCAACTCGCTGTCGAAACTTACATAACTCTTTGTTTACCAAGGAGTTTTCCGTTTCGACTGCGCCGGAAGTGGGGCGAATTATAGACTTCCAGAATCTGCCGTCAAGGGTTAATTACGCTTTTGTTGCAGAAGATGGTTTTTTAGCAATAAGGCGAGGAATCCGCCGCATTACAGGTGGCACACGCAGCAATAGAAGCAGCGCTCCTATAGATGCATAGATAGCCCACTCCTTTAGATCTGCCCTTACGATCCACAACATGTGCAGTAGGCCAAGCCCGAGAGTCACATAAACCAAGCGATGCAGCTTCTTCCAGCGCGCACCCAGGCGGCGCTGACTGTAGCGGTTTGAGGTGACTGCCAGCACTAATAAAGAAAGGAACCCCAAGGTGCCAACGATAATGTAAGGCCGCTTTCGCAGCTCGACCCCCAACTGCGACCAGTCAAGCCCCAGGATGAACACGCAGTAAGCCGCAAGATGCAAAACCACATACGCAAAGCACCACAGCCCCAGCTGCCGTCGTACAGCAATCCACCCCGCCCAACCACTGAGCTTCTGCAGCGGCGTCATGCCCAGGGTGATCAACAGCAGAATCAAGGTCCCAAGCCCGAGCCGATCCATGAGCACCTTCCCAGGGTCAGGCCCCAGCGCAAAGCTCCAGGCCTCGTACAACCAGAACAGCGGCCACACCGCCGCCGCTATAAAGACGCCGATGCGCCAGATCGGATAGCGCATCAATAATTCTTCCGCAGATCAAGGCCCGTATATAGAGAGGCGACCTCATCGGAGTAGCCGTTGAACATTTGCGTCTCACGCACATTGGGACTGAACAGCCCACTGGGCAAACGCCGCTCCCGCGCCTGGGTCCAGCGCGGATGGTCGACAGTGGGATTCACGTTCGCGTAAAACCCATACTCACTCGCCGCAATGCTTTGCCAGGTGGTTTTCGGCTGTTCGCTGACGAGGCTGATGCGCACGATCGACTTCACGCTCTTGAATCCATACTTCCATGGCACCACCAACCGCAACGGGGCACCATTCTGATTTGGCAACTCCCGCCCATACATGCCCACCGCCAGGATCGCCAGGGGATTCATCGCCTCATCCAATCGCAGCCCTTCGACATAAGGCCAATCGATCAAGGCAAAGTTGGAGCGCTGCCCCGGCATGCTCTTCGGATCTTGCAGGGTCTCAAAGCGGATGTACTTGGCCTTGGAAGTCGGCTCGACGTGCTTGAGCAATTCCGAAATAGGAAATCCTATCCACGGAATGACCATCGACCACGCCTCTACACAGCGCAGTCGATAGATTCGCTCTTCCAGTTGATACGGTTTCATGAAGTCTTCAAGCGCGTAACGCCCGGGCTTGGCGACTTCCCCATCAATCACCACACTCCATGGCTCGGTCTTGAGCGAACCGGCATTGGCCGCAGGGTCGCCCTTGTCCGTACCAAACTCATAGAAGTTGTTGTAGTGGGTCGCGTCCTTGAACGGAGTGATCGCCTCATCCTTGACCGTAACCGCCTGCCATTTTGTGCCGGGCAGCTTTTCGGCAAACCATCCGGGCGCCTTGCCCGGCTCGACATCCGTGTAACGCGCAGCATCATCCGCACTGGCCCAACGCGGCAGGCTGCTGGCAGCAAGGCCGGCAAGCGCACCACCGAGCAAGCTGCGGCGAGAGAAATAGAGGGATTCAGGCGTGACGTCCGATTCTTGGCAATCAGACGCTTTGGGAAACTTGATTAACATGGCAACTCCGCAGCTTTGGAGGACAGATGCACCAATAGACTGCGGAGTATGGGGGAAATTACATTAAGGCAACGTTTTGCGCTGACGAAGATGCAGCAAGTACTGCACCGGACCGGACGCGGCATAGACCAGGAACGCCAACAGCAGGATTCGCGGCGGGTCACTGAAGACCACGGCAAACACCAGCACGACCGCCAGGATGGCCACAAACGGCACGCGCCCCTTGAGGTCCAGCTCCTTGAAGCTGTTGTACTTGATGTTGCTGACCATCAGCATGCCGGCCGCCGCAACCATCAAGGCCACGAGGAATGACATCTTCGAGCCCTGGATACCATAGTCGCTGAATGCCCAGACAATACCGGCTACCACCCCCGCCGCAGCCGGGCTGGCCAGGCCAATGAAGTAGCGCTTGTCGGCAGTCCCTACCTGGGTATTGAAGCGTGCCAGACGCAATGCCGCGCCAGCCACATAGATGAAGGCGACCATCCAGCCGACTTTGCCCATGTCACCCAGCGCCCAGGCGAATGCGAGCAACGCCGGCGCCACACCAAAGGCAACCATGTCCGACAGCGAGTCATACTCGGCGCCGAAGGCACTCTGGGTATTGGTCATGCGCGCCACGCGCCCATCCAGGCCATCAAGGACCATGGCGACGAAGATCGCAATCGCGGCGAAACCAAAATACTTGCTGGCCCCGGCAGCATCGCCGGCCGCCAATGCACTCTGGGCGCTCATGGAATTGATGATGGAGTAGAACCCTGCGAACAGGTTCGCGGTGGTGAACAGATTGGGCAGAAGATAGATGCCACGATGCCGGACTTTACGGCCTTCAGCATCGTGCCCCTCTTCGACATGCTCATCGATCGGTAGCAGGCTTTCGGCGTCAGAGGCCTGGTTTGGCTCTTCGGGACGTTCGCTCATGGACTTTACCTTGCAACGGTGTGAAAAATTTCGACAGAAACTTGCGGCGAGTGTTCGCCCGCAAACGATGCAGCTTTATACCAGAACCTGCCCCGCAAACGAAAAAACGCGGCCTAAGCCGCGTTTTCCCTTGATACGTACGACTTAGTTTTTGGCTTTGTCGACGATCTTGTTGGCACCGATCCACGGCATCATGGAGCGCAGTTGCTCGCCGATGATTTCGATACCGTGAGCGGCGTTGTTACGACGCTTGGCGGTCATCGAAGGGTAGCCGGTTGCGCCTTCGCTGATGAACATTTTGGCGTATTCGCCGTCCTGAATACGTTTCAGGGCATTGCGCATGGCCTGACGGGACTCGGCGTTGATCACTTCCGGGCCAGTCACGTACTCGCCGTATTCGGCGTTGTTGGAGATCGAATAGTTCATGTTGGCGATACCGCCTTCGTACATGAGGTCAACGATCAGCTTCAGTTCGTGCAAGCATTCGAAGTAGGCCATTTCCGGCGCGTAGCCAGCTTCAACCAGGGTTTCGAAACCGGCTTTGACCAATTCAACAGTACCGCCGCACAGAACGGCTTGTTCGCCGAACAGGTCGGTTTCAGTCTCGTCCTTGAAGGTGGTTTCGATGATGCCGGTACGACCGCCACCAACGCCAGCAGCGTAGGACAGTGCAACGTTCTTGGCGTTGCCCGAGGCGTCCTGGTAGATCGCGATCAGGTCAGGGATACCGCCGCCTTTGACGAACTCGGAACGCACGGTGTGGCCCGGTGCTTTCGGCGCGATCATGATCACGTCGAGGTCAGCGCGCGGCACAACCTGGTTGTAGTGGATCGCGAAGCCGTGGGAGAAGGCCAGGGTGGCGCCTTTCTTGATGTTCGGCTCGATTTCGTTCTTGTACAGCGCGGACTGGAACTCGTCCGGGGTCAGGATCATGACCAGGTCGGCAGCAGCAACAGCGGAAGCAACGTCAGTCACTTTCAGGCCGTGAGCTTCAGCCTTGGCAACAGTGGCCGAGCCTTTACGCAGGCCAACAGTCACGTCAACGCCGGAATCTTTCAGGTTGCACGCTTGAGCGTGGCCCTGGGAACCGTAGCCGATGATGGCGACTTTTTTGCCCTGGATGATCGACAGGTCACAATCTTTATCGTAATAAACTTTCATGAGGTTCCTCTATATATCCAGGCCGTTTAAGGCCATTCGCTAAATTTGAGTTAGATGCTGAGTACTTTGTCGCCACGAGCAATCCCGGTAACGCCACTGCGTACAGTTTCCAGAATCGAGGCCGTCCCGATCGACTGGATGAAGCTGTCCAGCTTGTCGCTTGTACCGGTCAGTTGAACGGTATAAACGCTGGCGCTCACATCGACGATCTGCCCGCGATAAATGTCAGTAGTGCGCTTGATCTCGGCTCGTTGGGCCCCCGTGGCCTTGACCTTAACCAACATCAGCTCACGCTCGATGTGGGCACTTTCCGACAAGTCGACCAACTTGACCACTTCGATCAGCTTGTTGAGGTTTTTGGTGATCTGCTCGATCACCTCATCATGGCCAACGGTGGTCAACGTCAGGCGCGACAAGGTCGGGTCTTCGGTCGGCGCCACAGTCAGGCTTTCGATGTTGTAGTTACGTTGCGAAAACAGGCCGACCACACGAGACAGAGCGCCCGGTTCGTTCTCCAGAAGCAGGGAGATAATGTGCCGCATGATTAGGTACGCTCCGTCTTGTTCAGCCACATATCGCGCATGGAGCCGTCTTTGATCTGCATCGGGTAGACGTGCTCGCTGGTGTCGACCTGAATATCAAGGAACACCAGGCGGTCCTTCATGGCGAACGCCTCTTCCATCATCGGCTTCAAATCCTTCAAATCGGTGATGCGCATGCCGACATGCCCATAGGCTTCAACCAATTTGACGAAATCAGGCAGAGACTCCATGTAGGAATGGGAATGACGGCTGCCGTAGCTCATGTCCTGCCACTGGCGAACCATGCCCAGTACGCCGTTGTTCAGGCAGACGATCTTCACCGGCAGACCATATTGCAGGCAGGTCGACAGTTCCTGGATGTTCATCTGGATACTGCCTTCGCCGGTGACGCACGCAACGTCAGTATCCGGGAAGCTCAGCTTCACACCCATGGCCGCAGGGAAACCAAAGCCCATCGTGCCCAGGCCACCGGAGTTGATCCAGCGGTTAGGCTTGTCGAACTTGTAGTACTGCGCCGCGAACATCTGGTGCTGGCCCACGTCGGAGGTCACAAAGGCATCGCCCTTGGTCACTTCGCACAGGGTCTCGATCACGGTCTGTGGCTTGATCACGCTGCCGTCGCCCTTGTCGTAAGGGAACAGGCCGCGGTCACCGCGCCACTCATCGATCTGCTTCCACCAACTGGCAACGGAGTCCTTGTTCGGGGCTTCGCCGATTTCCTTCAGCGCAGCGACCATTTCAGTCAGCACGCTTTCCACAGGACCTACGATAGGCACGTCGGCCTTGATGGTCTTGGAGATGGATGCCGGGTCGATGTCGATGTGAATGATCTTGGCATTCGGGCAAAACTTGCTCGCGCCATTGATCACCCGGTCATCGAACCGCGCACCGACGGCGAGGATCACGTCAGCATGGTGCATGGCCAGGTTGGCGGTGTAGCTGCCGTGCATGCCGAGCATGCCGACGAACTGACGGTCCGAACCCGGGAAAGCACCGAGCCCCATCAAGGTGTTGGTAACTGGCAGGTTGAGCATTTTGGCCAGTTCGGTCAGCGGTGCAGAACCGCCGCCCAGAATCACGCCACCACCCGAGTAGAGCACCGGACGCTTGGCCGCCAACAGCATTTCTGCCGCCTTGCGGATTTGCCCCGAGTGCCCGCGAACGGCCGGGCTGTAGGAACGCAGCTTGGCTTTCTTGGGGAAGATGTATTCGAACTTTTCAGCCGGGTTGGTCATGTCTTTCGGGATATCGACCACCACAGGACCCGGGCGACCGGACTGTGCGAGGTAGAACGCCTTTTTCATGACTTCCGGGATTTCCGAGGCATGCTTGATCATGAAGCTGTGTTTCACGATCGGCCGGGAGATACCGATCATGTCGGTTTCCTGGAATGCGTCGGTACCAACCATGGTGCTCGCCACCTGGCCGGAAATGATCACCATCGGGATGGAGTCCATATAAGCCGTCGCGATGCCGGTGATGGCATTGGTCGCGCCAGGGCCGGAAGTCACCAGTACTACACCGGCTTTACCGGTGGCACGGGCGTAACCGTCAGCCATATGGGTAGCAGCTTGTTCGTGGCGAACCAGGATGTGGGTAACAGCCGGTTCCTTGAACAGTGCGTCGTAGACATGCAGCAGAGCACCGCCTGGGTACCCGTAGATATAGTCGACGCCTTCGTCACGCAAAAAGCGGACGAGCATCTCACCGCCAGATAAAAGCTCCACGTTGTTCACCTCTAAAACGCCAGAATACCGTCCGTTGAAAACCGACGGGTCTTAATAGGTTTACTTCTCAGCAGAGCATGAGCGACGGTGGTCGCCGACTACGTCAGCACTGACTGAGCAAGTATTGGGAGCGTCCCAAGTGTTGCGGGATTTTCCCACCCAGCGCGAGGTAACGCGTTGCGGGTGTAACAGGTCGGCGCGGGTGTGCGCCTCATGATCTGCTGAGTGGGTCTGCTTCTGGCAGTCCCTCTACAGCGGACTTTGGATTCTTCTGTTTCAGCCCCTTCAAGTCAAGTAATAATTGCGCTTTTTTCCAACTAAGCGCATGAGAACGTAGAAGAAAGGGGCTTGAGGAGGGATAAAACTCGCCTGAATGGCGCAAAGCGGTAGAAATATGCGCAAGACTGCCGGAAAAACCGGCAGCCAGGCAATTAACGAGCGTCGACGATCAATTGATCGAACTTTTTCAGCGCAGTCCGCAGGCCAAGGCTCTCAAGCGGCCGATCGGCATAAACCATCTCGGCCATCTCCAGAATCCCCGACGCATTGGGCAATGGCAGGTCCTGCTCAAGGATTTGCTTCATCCGTGTCAGGAAAATCCATTGCAGCCACTGGTGAAAGTCCAGGGTGTCGACGGAAAAGGGTTCAACACTGCTCAAGGCTTCAGCACTGGGGGACACTTCGTCCCACCAGCCCTGCAAGCGCAGTTCGCGCTCGATCAACAACAACTGTTCGGCAATGGCCGGAAAGCGTGCATCCATCAGAGGCTTACCTTGGCTTTTTGACGGGCCTGGGCCGCACCGGCAGCATCGCCTTGCTTCTCACGGGCATCGCCGATCAGGCTCCACAGGCTGGCCTGCAGATCAGGACGGCCATTGGCCAGGGTCAGGCCGCGACGGGCAAATTGTTCAGCCTGCGGGGCATCGCCTTGAGCCATGCGAACCTGAGCCAGGCGGTAAAGCACCTGCGGCTCACGGGGAGCCACGCGCTGAGCGCGCTCAAGGCTCGACGATGCACCGTTCAAATCGCCACCCGATTGCTGCTGTTGGGCAGTGGTGAGCAACGCCAGCACCGGGCCATCCAACTGCTCATCAGCGGACAGCCCACCGGCGCTGCTGGCAGAAGGGATTCCGCTCGGCGTCGACGGCATGTTGTAGGTACCCTGGTTAATCGGTGCCGTTTGAATCGGCGTGGAGTCGATCGGGCCCGACGTACTCGGGCCAGGCGTCCATGGCTGCGTACTGATCGGAGCTGAGGTAGCTGCGCCGCCGCCCGGGATCATGACCACTACACCCGAATCCTGGGGCACGGCTTGCGCCTGAGGCCGGGCCTGGGCAGGACGGTTGGTGACGGTTTGACGGAAGCCACCATTGGCAGAAATCCGGTCGTTGTTGGACACCGTTGTGCTGGAATCCACCACCGGAATAGAGCCCCGCTCCACGCTGGCGCAACCACCGAGCAATGCCAAAACTGTAATAGCTGGAATCAACAACTTGTTCACGTGAAACCCTCTTTGCTTAATTCATCCAGCCCTTGACCCAATCCATCACCGATTCAGCGCTGGCGGGCGCACTGGCACCGCACGCGGTACCGGGTGGCGGTTCGCTGCCGCGAATATACGGCATCTGAACCGCACCCGGACAGTTGGCATCGGAACCCTGGCCGGTATGCGGATCGATCCAGGCCTGGACGATATTGTCCGGCTGCGGCATGTTCAGCGGCAATGGGTCGGCCTTCTTCATGAAACTGGTCCATACCTGCAACGCGCCGGTGGCACCGGTAAACGGTGTTTTACCGTTGTCATCGCGTCCGAGCCAGACCACCGCCAGCAGATCCTGGCTGAAACCGGCGAACCAGCTGTCCCGCGAATCGTTACTGGTCCCGCTCTTGCCGGCCAGCGTCAGGTTGGCTGGCAGCACGTTGTAGGCCGAGCGCCCTGTACCTTCGCGCATCACGCGCTGCATGGCGTTCTGGATCAGGTAGATCGAGGCCGGGTCAAAGCGCTGTTGAATCTGGAACGGATAACGCTTGAGCGGTTCGCCTTCGGCCGTCAACACGCTACGAATTCCGCGCATCGGTGTATTGAAGCCACCGTTGGCCAGGGTCTGGTACATGGTCGCCACTTCCATTGGACTCATCGCACCCGCACCCAACAGCATCGACGGGAACGCCGGGAACTCACGAGTGATGCCCAAACGACCGAGCGTCTTGAGAACATTCGGCACGCCAAGCTCGAGACCAAGGCGGGAGGTCGAGATGTTGTAGGAATGCGCCAAGCCCTGGTACAGGAAAATCGTACCGTGGGAGCGACGATCAAAGTTATGCGGCGTCCACATCTGGCCATCAGCCCCTTTGACCGACAACGGGTCATCGGACAGCCAACTGGTCAGCGTGTACTTGCTCGGTTTTTCCAACGCCGTCAGGTACACCGCCGGCTTAACCAGCGAGCCAATCGGCCGCACCGCGTCCAGCGCCCGGTTGAACCCGGCAAAGCTGGCCTGGCGACTGCCGATCATGGCCTGGACTTCACCGGTTTCCGGGTTGGTCACCACCATCGCGGCCTCGACGTCGTCGGAGCCTTTACGGCCTGCCAGGCGTTTGAAGGTATCGTTGACCGAGGCTTCGGCCTTCATCTGCAGGATCGGGTCGAAACTGGTGAAGATCCGCAGGCCTTCTTCGGTCAAGTCTTCGTCGCGGTAGTCTTCACGCAGTTGGCGTTTGACCAGGTCGATGAAGCCCGGGAAGGAACTGTCGGCCAGCTTGCCGCGAGTAGTCACACCCAGTGGCATTTTCTTCGCGGCAGCGACTTGCTCCGGAGTGGCGACACCTTGCTGCTCAAGTACGTCGAGCACCAGGTTACGCCGCTCCAGCGCCCGCTCCGGGTTGCGACGCGGGTTGTAGTAGGACGGCCCCTTGACCATGCCCACCAGCAGCGCCACTTGATGCAGTTTCAACTCGGACAACGGCTGGCCGAAGAAGAACTGGCTGGCCAGACCAAAACCGTGCACCGCACGCTGACCGTCCTGGCCAACGAACACTTCATTGAGGTACGCCTCAAGAATTTCCTGCTTGCTGTAATGCAGCTCCAGCAGCATCGCCATCATGGCTTCGGTCAGCTTTCGGGTCAGGCTGCGTTCGTTGGTCAGGTAGAAGTTCTTGACCAATTGTTGCGTCAGCGTACTGCCGCCCTGGGTCATCTTGCCGCCGGAGGTGTTGACCCAGATGGCACGCGCGATGGACTTGGGCGATACGCCCCAGTGGCTGTAGAAATCCCGGTCTTCCACCGCGATCAGGGTATCCAGCAGGTAAGGCGGCACCTGATCGATCTTGATCAGGATGCGGTCTTCCAGGTTTTTCGGATAAATCCCACCGATCATTAAGGGTTCCAGGCGCACCACCGGCAACTTCGAGCCGTTGAGCGAGGACAGCTCAGCTACGTAGTCGCCAGAGAAACGCACGCGTACCGGCTGGGGTTTTTCCAGGCCTTCATAGAACTGGAAGCCGCGGGTGTTCAAGTCGACGGTGTTACCGCTGACGGCAGCCGCGCCGGGGCCGTTGCTCACGGGTTCGCGGCGATAGCCCAGGGCATCGAGTTCGGTGAGGAAGTCTTCCTTACTCAGCTTCTGGCCAGTGAACAGTTCCAGCGGGCGCGCGTATACCTTGGCCGGAATGGTCCAGCGCTTGCCGGAGAACTTCTCCTGGACCACGGCATCGAGGTAAACCGCGAAGCCGGCGATCACGACAAGCCCTACCAGGCCGAGCTTAAGCGCCCAGCCCAGCCAAGGGCGCAGGCCGCGGGAAGGAGGTTTTTTACGGGAACGGGGAGATCGGGTACGAGTCATGGCGGCGGATTATACGCACTTTATTGATGACCAACATGAGCCGGACAGCGGTTTGCACGACCGTCTGTAGCAGCCATAATGCCCGCCATGAATTTTCCCAGACTCTGAAGGATCGCCCGTGAGCCAGTCCCTGATTGCAGCCCTGCAAAACCCGGCCCTGTTTCCCCATCCGGTGGATCAGTTCCAAGTCATCGAGACCCATATTTCCTGGGTCCTGCTCACCGGGCCCTATGCTTATAAAATGAAGAAGCCGGTGAATTTCGGCTTCCTCGATTTCACCACCCTGGAAGCCCGCGGCCATTTCTGCAATGAGGAACTGCGCCTCAACCAGCGCCTGACCGATGATTTGTATCTTGAAGTGTTGCCAATCACCGGCAGCGCCGAAGCACCGCAATTGGGTGGCGACGGCCCGGTGGTCGACTATGTACTCAAAATGCGCCAGTTCCCGCAAAGCCAACTGCTTAGCACCCTGCAAGCCAACGGCGAACTGACCAACGCGCACATCGACGAAATGGCCAGGCAGATCGCGCACTTTCACCTGAATGCCCCGAAAGTGCCGGCCACTCACTCCGCCGGCACGCCGCACGACGTCATGGCGCCGGTGCTGCAAAACTTCGAGCAGATCCGCCCGTTCCTCAGCGACAAGGCTGATCTGGCGCAACTGGATGCCTTGCAGGCCTGGGCCGAAAGCAGCTTCGAGCGCCTCAAGCCACTGTTCGAGCAACGCAAGCTCAATGGCTTCACCCGCGAATGCCACGGTGATATCCACCTGGGCAACGCCACCATGATTGATGGCCACGTGGTGATCTTCGATTGCATCGAGTTCAATGAGCCATTCCGCTTCACCGACGTGTATGCCGACACCGGCTTCCTGGCGATGGACCTGGAAGACCGTGGCCTAAAGAGCCTGGCTCGACGCTTCATCAGCCAGTACCTGGAGCTGACCGGCGATTATCAAGGCCTGGAGGTGCTGAACTTCTATAAAGCCTACCGCGCCTTGGTACGCGCCAAGGTCGCACTGTTCAGCATGCCTTCCGAGGCGGACGCGGTGCAGCGTGCTACCACCCTGCGCCAGTACCGCAACTACGCCAACTTGGCGGAAAGCTACAGCACCATCCCATCGCGCTTCCTGGCCATCACCCACGGCGTATCGGCTGTTGGCAAAAGCCATGTGTCCATGCGCCTCGTAGAAGCACTGGGGGCGATTCGCCTGCGTTCGGACGTGGAGCGCAAGCGCCTGTTCGGCGAGCAGAAGGTCGAGAATACGCCGCAGGCCGGGATCTACGCCGCAGACGCCAGCGCCGCCACCTACGCACGCCTGAACGAGATCGCCGACACCGTACTGCGCGCCGGTTTCCCGGTGGTACTGGACGCAACCTTCCTCAAGCGTGAACAACGCGACGCTGCAGCCAAGATCGCCGAGGCCACCGGCGCACCGTTCCTGATCCTCGACTGCAATGCGCCACAGGCTGTCATCGCTGCTTGGCTGGCACAGCGTCAGGCGGACAAGAACGATCCTTCCGACGCCACCCTGACCATCATCGAAGAGCAGCAGTCCACCCGTGATCCACTCGGCGCTGAGGAGCTGCTGCTGAGCAAACGCGTGGAAACCAATGAAAGCGGAACCCTGGACGCGTTGGTGGCACATATTCGCCAGCGCCTGCCGGGACTGTAAGAAATATTTCTTGGTCGTGTAGCCCTCCGGGGCTCACGGCCGAGAAATAGTGGCACTATAATGGCGTCATAATTCCAACACGGGAGTCGCCATTGTGAGCCATCCGAAGCTACTTGATACCCCGCTGTACGCGCTTCTGCATAAAGATGACATCCGCGGCTTCAACCAAGAGCGTCCGAAAGACGGCACCATCGATATGCGCGGTGGCGACTTTCGCGGCCTGGACCTGCGCGACCTGAATGCCGAGGGCGTGGATTTCACCGACGCTTATTTCCGCTCCGCCGACTTGCGCGGCCTGGATTTACGCGACAGCCCACTGGAAGGCGCGAGTCTGGCGCATGCCCAGATCTCAGGCACTTATTTCCCACCTGAGTTGAGCGCTGACGAGATCCTGATGTCCGTCAATTTCGGCACGCGCTTGCGCTACCGCACACGGTAAAACCGCTGCATTGCCTCCCGGCCACGCACAAGGCGTGCCGGGGGCCTCACCCTTTCCTATGCCAAAATCCACTCCTGCCTTAGAAGCTTTTTGGTCGTTGCCGACCAAAGAACTACGCTTTTCCTACTGAGCGCTACACTCCTTTCAGGCTTGCCTGGTCACGATACCCACCGAACCATTCGGCCGTCGCAAGGAGGCTTGATGAATGATGAGCTGCAACACCTGAAAAACCTTGGCAAGACGTCGGCGCAATGGCTGCATGCGGTGGGCATCCACAGTGCGTCCGACCTACGCCGCCTGGGGGCAGTCGACGCGTACCGTGCCGTACGCACCCGCGGTTTCAGGGCATCCAAAGTGTTGTTGTATGCCATTGAAGGTGCGCTGATGGATGTGCACTGGAATGACATTCCCGCTGAACGCAAGGAGGCTTTGAACCGTCAGCTGGACGCTCTTTCGGCACGCCAAAAGAATTGAGACGGCAACTTTCACCACTGTTTCCGGGGACTCCAAACGAATGTTTGAGGAAATTTGAAGAGGTCGGGAAAACAAATGTTGACTCTCAAATGAGAATCGTTATGATTATCACAACTGATCGCGAGATCAGCCGATAACTGAAAGACCATTGGTTCGGACTCTCAGATTATCTCCTCATCAGGCTAATCACGGTTATTTGACCCGGCTCTTGCCGGGTCTTTTTTTGTCTATAAAAAGCTCAGCGCGCAATGATTAACGGATGGCCGCGCTCCGGATGCGGCTGCACCAACACATCGAGCCCGAATACCGCCTTCAGTGGCTCAGGCCGAAACACTTGTGCCGGTGTATCCAGCGCATGGGGCCGACCATCCTCCAGCAACAGGATGCGATCACAGTAGCGCGCCGCCAGGTTCAGGTCGTGAAGGATCACCAGCACCGCAGCACCGCGGTCGGCAAAGCTGCGGATCGCCTGCAAGGTCGTGTGCTGGTGCAGCGGATCAAGCATCGACGTCGGCTCATCCAGCAACAAGGTCTGCCCCGCCTCACCCGGCCATAGCTGCGCCAGCACCCGTGCAAGGTGCACCCGCTGCCGTTCGCCGCCCGACAACGCCAGATAGCTGCGCCCGCTCAAGTGGCCGACGTCGGCAGCCTGCAAGGCGGCGTTGATGATTTCATCGTCACGCACCCGGCCCGTCTGATGAGGCAAGCGACCCATGCCCACAACCTCTTCGACGCGAAAGGCAAAGTCCAGGGTCGAGGTCTGCGGCAATACCGCAAGGCGCTGGGCACGCTGCGCTCCGCCCCAGTCCTTCAACTCACGCTGATCCAGCCACACACGGCCTTGGTCGGGTTGCAACTCACCGCATAACGCACCAAGCAATGTACTTTTCCCCGCACCGTTGGGGCCCAACACGCCGAGCACTTCACCTGGCAGCAGGTCCAGGGTGACGTCCGCCAACACGGTTTTGCGCCCACGGCGGATCTGCAGGTCTTCTACTCGCAGCATCAGGCGCGCCCTCGCAACAACAGGTAGAGAAAAAACGGCGCACCGATAAACGCGGTAACAATGCCGATCGGCAATTCCGCCGGCGCCAAGGCCAGGCGCGCCACCAGATCAGCAAACAACAGCAAACTCGCCCCCGCCAGCACCGAGGCTGGCAGCAGCACCCGGTGATCCGGCCCCGCCAGCAGGCGCACCAGATGCGGCACTACCAGCCCGACAAAGCCAATCATCCCCGCCGCTGCCACCGCCGCGCCTACCCCCAATGCAGTGCAGAACACCAGCTCGCGCTTGAGGCCTTCAACATCAATGCCCAAGTGGCTGGCTTCCGACTCACCCAGCAGGAGTGCATTCAGCGCCTTGGCCCGGCGCGGCAGCCAAAGGGCGACGCCAGCGCTGACCAACAGCAGCGGCCATAACCGCGAGTAGCTGGCGCCATTCAGACTGCCCAGGTTCCAGAACGTCAGGGTGCGCAAGGTGGCGTCATCCGCCAGGTAGGTGAACAGGCCCACCGCCGAACTGGCGAGCGCCGTCAGGGCGATCCCCGCCAGCAACATGGTCGCGACATTGGTTTGGCCGTTGCGTCGACCCAGGCGATAGACCAGCGCTGTTACCCCCAAACCACCGAGGAAAGCACACAGCGACAGCAGATAAGGCCCAAAGGCATCCGGTAATCCGCCAAAAAACGAACCACCGACAATCGCAATCGCCGCGCCCAACGCCGCACCGCTGGAAACCCCGACCAGCCCGGGATCAGCCAAGGGATTACGAAACAGCCCCTGCATTGCAACGCCGGAAAGTGCCAGAACCCCGCCGACGGCCAGGCCCAGCAACGTACGCGGCAGACGAATCTGCCCGAGGATCAACTCCGCCTGCTCCAGGCCTTGGGTCTCGATTGGCACACCCATCAAACGTAAGGCTGCCCGCAGTGTGTCCATCAACGGCAAGCTGACCGGCCCCAGGGCCAATGACAACCAGATCGCCAATACACACAGCAGACTCAGGCCGATAAACAGGGTTCGCGGTTTAACCAGAGTGGTCATGGGGCGGTTTTAGCCTGGGACGGATAGAACCCGGCAGACAGCTTCACCAGGCTTTGCGGCAAGCGCGGCCCAAGCCCGCCCACCAGCAGCGTCGGGTCCAACTCGTAGACACGACCGTTCTTGGCCGCCGGCGTCGAAGCCAGGATCGGGTTCTCCTTGAACAGCGCGGCGCGGGCCGCATCCCCCGTCAAAGCGCGATCGGCAAACACCAGTACCTCGGGATTGAGCCCCGCCAGCGACTCCACGGAAAACGGTTTGTAACCCTTGTGGGTCGCCAGGTTATGGCCACCAGCCTGCTGCAACATCCAGTCAGCCGCCGTGTCTTTGCCGGCGATCAGCGGTTTGCCGCCAGCATGTCCCAGCAACAACAGGACGCCAGGCGCCTTTTGAGCGGATTGGGCCTTGGTCACCCAGTTCTTTTGTTGATCAAGTTGTTGCTGATAGTCGCTGAACAGCTCGGCAGCCTTCGCTTCGCTGCCCAGCAGCTTGCCCAGATGCTGAAGGTTGCCTTGCAGGGTCGGCAAATCCGGCTCAGCCGAAAACAGCTCCACTTTCACACCGGCGTTGCGGATTTGCGCCAGCACCGGCGGCGGCCCCATCTCCTCGGTGCCCACCAGGATCTGCGGACTCAGGCTCAGAATGCCTTCCGCCGACAACTGCCGTTGGTAACCAATGCTCGGCAACGCCTTGAGGGATTCAGGATGCTGGCTGGTGGTATCCACACCCACCAACTTTGATTCACCGCCCAGAGCCGTCACCCACTCCGACAACGCACCACCAGCACTGACCCAGCGTTGTGGCAGTTCAGAGGCCTGGGCCCCAGCGTTGACCAACAGTCCGACAACGAGCGCAATAGCGCTGGCACTCAAGCGCATAAAAGGGTTTCCTTCCAAGGGGTGGGCCCGCCGAAACACTCGCAATGTGACAGATCAACACTGCCGAACATCGTACAGAGCGCCCAGTCAGCTTACGGGCGAAGCCGGCATTTGATAATTGTTTGCATTTACACGTCAAGCGCCGGGCGCTACGGCAACGTCAGGATAGCCTTGCAGCCCGCAAACGGCGGCACTTAAGGATCGATATGAAGTTTCTCTGCACCTCAAGCGAACTTGCAGCCAACGCCAGCCTCGGTTTCGATATCGACGGCCGCAAGCTGTTTGCCGTGCGCCGCGAAGGCATTGCCTACTTCTATATCAACCGTTGCCCACATCGCGGGGTACCGCTGGAATGGCAGCCGCACCAGTTTCTCGACCCGAGCGCCAGCCTGATCCAGTGCGCCACCCACGGCGCGCTGTTCCTGATCGAGAGCGGTGAGTGCGTCGCGGGGCCTTGTGCCGGGCAGAGCCTGACAGCCCTGCCCGGCCGCGAGGACGAACAGGGCCTTTGGGTAGAAATCTAACCGCCGAGCAATACTTCCAGGCGACGCTCGACGCAGATTTCCTCTGACGTCACCCTCACGCCATAGGCCAACACCTCGACGCCCGCCGCCTTGGCCTCACGCAACGCAGCCGCATAACCGGCATCAATTTCTTCGGCAGGACGCACCGCATCGATCCCCGAGAGGTTGACGCAGTACAACTGCACCGCCCGCACACCCTCACGCGCCAGATGCGCCAGCTCGCGTAAATGCTTGGCCCCGCGCTGGGTCACTGCATCGGGGAATGCCGCCGTCGAGGTCCCGTCAAAACCGAGGGTGACGCTTTTGACTTCGACATACGCCAGGCCGGTTGGGTAATCCAGACGGAAATCGATCCGGCTGTTTTCCTGACCGTAGGCCACTTCACGCTTCAGCGCCGTAAAGCCGTTGAGCTCGGTGATAACCCCGGCCCGCAGCGCCTCTTCCACCAACTGATTGGCCCGCGCCGTGTTCACACATGCCAGGCGCCCTTGAGGGGTTTCGCTGATTTCCCAGGTGCCGGGCAGCTTGCGCTTGGGGTCATTGGAGCGGCTGAACCAGACTTGGCCACCTTCCACCATGCAGTTGAACATCGAGCCGGTGTTCGGGCAGTGAATGGTCAGGAACTCGCCGGTAACGGTTTCGATATCGGCGAGAAAACGCTTGTAGCGGCGGATCAGCCGGCCTTCTTCGAGGGGAGGATTAAAGCGCATCAGCCTTGCCAACTCCGCAAGCCACGGGCGATCCGCTCGACGGCTTCCTGTAAGCGATCAAGGTTTTGCGTGTAGGCAAAACGCACATGGTGACCGGCTTGATAGCGACCGAAATCCAGGCCTGGAGTGAACGCAACGTGCTCGGTTTCGAGGAAGTGCCGGCAAAAAGCGAAGGCATCACCACCGAATTTGCTGATATCGGCGTACAAGTAGAACGCACCTTCCGGCTCGACGGCGATGCCGAAGCCGAGCTCCCGCAGGGCTGGCAGCAGGAAGTCGCGACGACGACCAAACTCGGCTCGGCGCGCTTCGAGAATATTCAATGTTTCCGGGGTAAAGCACGCCAGGGCCGCATGCTGGGCCATGCTCGGTGCGCTGATGTAGAGATTCTGCGCCAACTTCTCCAATTCACCCACGGCCGCCGGTGGTGCCACCAGCCAACCCAGGCGCCAGCCGGTCATTCCGAAATACTTCGAAAAACTATTTAGAACGAAGGCTTCATCGTCGACCTCCAGCACGCTGGCGGCATCGGTGCCGTAGGTCAGGCCGTGATAGATCTCATCCACCACCAAATGCCCGTTACGCGCCTTGATGGCACTCGACAGCCCCGCCAACTCATCGCGCGTCAGGAGGGTGCCGGTAGGGTTGGCGGGCGAAGCGACCAGCGCACCCACACTGTCCTGATCCCAGTGACGAGCCACCAGGTCGGCGGTTAGTTGATAACGCACGTCGGGGCCGACCGGGACCAACTGCGCCGCGCCTTCCACCAGTCGCAGGAAGTGGCGGTTGCACGGGTAACCGGGGTCTGCCAGCAGCCAATGCTTACCGGGGTCCACCAGCAAACTGCTCGCCAGCAGCAGGGCACCAGAACCGCCGGGTGTAATCAGAATGCGTTCAGGATCGATGCCAAGCCCGTAACGCTGCTGGTAGAAACCGCTGATAGCCTCACGCAACTCCGGCAACCCGCGGGCCGCGGTATAACGGGTCTTGCCATTGGCCAGCGCCGCTTGCCCGGCCTTGATGATGGGCTCGGCGGTGGTGAAGTCCGGCTCGCCGATTTCCAGGTGAATCACGTCGTGACCGGCGGCCTGCAATTCATTGGCCCGCGCCAGCAACGCCATGACATGGAAAGGTTCGATAGCGCGACTGCGCGCACTGTAGGGCTGAGCCATTAGCCTTCCTTAACTGTGAGGACAAACCCTGATTCTACCCAACCCGCCGCGTAAAACCTGCTCTATTGCCCGACGCCATGTAGCAAGCACGGCGAGCAACTACCTGCAAAACAGCTAAAATCAACATTCGAGACCGTACAAGCCCGCCCCGCTGGGGCCTGCGGCGGTTTTCAACCCTCAAGAGAAGGTGCCTCGACAACCGGGAGTGGCGCACCCTGAATCTATCTGGTAAGTTCGCCCGCTTGCAGCCGCAGGGCCGGCAGGTGTCGGTGATGTTGCAATCCTGCGCAATGGATTAGAAGAGTGAGAGGCGGTCCATTCATGCCCACCCAAGCAAAGCAACAGAGCATCAGCGGCTTCCAACCCTACGTCGAATCGAAGGGTGAGGAATACATGGGCAAGCCCATGCGCGAACACTTCTCCAAGATCCTGAAGCAGTGGAAACAGGACTTGATGCAAGAGGTTGACCGTACCGTTGACCATATGAAGGACGAAGCGGCCAACTTCCCTGACCCGGCAGACCGTGCCAGCCAGGAAGAAGAGTTTGCCCTTGAACTGCGCGCCCGTGATCGCGAGCGCAAGCTGATCAAGAAAATCGACAAGACCCTGCAACTCATCGAAGACGAAGAGTATGGCTGGTGCGAGTCCTGCGGCGTCGAGATTGGTATTCGCCGCCTGGAAGCGCGTCCTACCGCCGACTTGTGCGTAGACTGCAAGACCTTGGCTGAAATCAAGGAAAAACAGGTCGGCAAGTAACCATCGCCGAGCTGTACAAATGGGGCGTGCGAACGCTCCATTTTTGTTTCTGGCGTTTGCTGGTTTTCCAGTAATATCCGCCCCATGACTGCCTCCTCCTATATCGGGCGTTTCGCCCCCACGCCCAGCGGACACCTGCATTTCGGTTCCCTGGTCGCTGCCCTCGCCTCCTACCTCGACGCCCGTGCCAATCAAGGCCGCTGGCTGATGCGCATGGAAGACCTCGATCCGCCACGGGAAGAGCCCGGCGCCCAGGCCGCAATCCTCAATGCCCTGGAACGCTACGGCTTCGAATGGGACGGGGAATTGGTCCGACAAAGCGAACGGCACGATGCCTACGCCGAAGTGCTCAACCGTCTGTTCAATCACGGCCTGGCCTACGCCTGTACCTGCTCACGCAAGCAACTGGAACCCTACAACGGGATTTATCCGGGACTGTGCCGCAATGCCGGCCACGATCAGCAAGATGCCGCCATTCGCCTGCGGGTGCCGGAGCTGGAGTACCACTTTACCGACCGTGTACAAGGCGAATTCCGACAGCATCTGGGTCGCGATGTAGGCGACTTCGTTATTCGCCGCCGCGACGGACTTTATGCCTACCAACTGGCAGTGGTGCTCGATGACGCCTGGCAAGGTGTGACCGACATCGTGCGTGGCGCCGACCTGCTCGACTCCACGCCACGCCAACTGTATCTGCAGGAACTGCTGGGCCTGCCCCAACCGCGTTACCTGCATGTGCCGCTGATCATCCAGCCGGACGGTAACAAGCTGGGCAAATCCTACCGTTCCCCCCCCTTGACCACAGACCAGGCCACGCCTTTGCTGTTAAGAGCACTGCGCGCCCTGGGCCAGCCAGCGGGCGACGAACTGAACCACGCCAGCCCACGGGAACTGCTGGATTGGGGCATTGCGCACTGGGACGCCCCACAGATCCCGCGCACACTCACGCTGGCCGAAGCGCAATTGCGTTGAAGGCGCTTGCAGCTTGCTAGCCATCCGTTACCATCGCCGCAGTTTTTCAATCAGAGGCCAACATGTACATCTATCGATTGGTCCTGCTGTTGGTCGTCGGGATCTACCTGTTTTCTCCCGCCATCATGGATTGGTGGATCGACGCCACAGGCGCCTGGTACCGGCCCTATCTGCTTTGGCTGATTCTGATCGTCGTGACTTTCATCCTGCAGAGCCAAAAAGATGCCGATGAGCTTTAGCCTGACCGAGATGCTGCTGATCAGCGCCGCCTACCTGGCCGCGCTGTTCGGGGTAGCCTGGATCAGTGAACGTGGAATGATTCCGCGGGCGATCATTCGCCATCCGTTGACCTACACCTTGTCCCTGGGCGTGTATGCCAGCGCCTGGGCGTTCTATGGCACGGTGGGCCTGGCCTATCAGTATGGATACGGCTTTCTTTCGAGTTATCTCGGGGTGTCCGGGGCGTTCTTGCTGGCGCCGGTGCTGTTGTATCCGATCCTGAAAATCACCCGCACCTATCAGCTGTCGTCCCTGGCCGACCTGTTTGCGTTCCGCTTCCGCAGCACCTGGGCCGGTGCGCTGACCACGATCTTCATGCTGATCGGCGTGCTGCCGTTACTGGCGTTGCAGATCCAGGCGGTGGCCGACTCCATCAGCATCCTCACCCGTGAGCCGGTGCAACACCGCGTGGCCTTGAGCTTCTGCGCGCTGATCACCCTGTTCACGATTTTCTTCGGCTCACGGCACATCGCCACCCGTGAGAAACATGAAGGGCTGGTGTTCGCGATCGCGTTTGAATCGGTGATCAAGCTGATCGCCATCGGCGGCGTCGGCCTGTATGCGCTCTACGGGGTATTCGACGGCCCGCAACAGCTGGAACTGTGGCTGCTGCAAAACCAGACCGCCCTGGCCGCGCTGCACACGCCATTGCAGGAAGGCCCATGGCGCACGCTGCTGCTGGTGTTTTTCGCCTCGGCCATCGTAATGCCGCACATGTACCACATGACCTTCACCGAAAACCTCAACCCACGTTCGCTGGTCAGCGCCAGCTGGGGCTTGCCGCTGTTCCTGCTGTTGATGAGCCTGGCGGTGCCGCTGATCCTGTGGGCCGGCCTGAAACTGGGCGCCACCACCAACCCCGAATACTTCACGCTGGGCGTCGGCATTGCCGCCAACAGCAAGTCACTGGCATTGCTGGCCTATGTCGGTGGTTTGTCAGCCTCCAGCGGGCTGATCATCGTCAGCACCCTCGCCCTGTCGGGGATGGCGCTCAATCACCTGGTGCTGCCGCTCTACCAGCCACCGGCTGAAGGCAATATCTACCGCTGGCTGAAATGGACCCGCCGCGCGCTGATCGTCGCGATCATCATGGCCGGCTATGGTTTCTACCTGTTGCTGGGTGCCGAGCAGGACCTGGCCAACCTGGGCATCGTCGCCTTCGTCGCCACCTTGCAGTTCCTGCCGGGCGTGTTGTCGGTGCTGTACTGGCCGACCGCCAACCGCCGAGGCTTTATCGCCGGGCTGTTGGCCGGGATCCTGGTATGGACCGTGACCATGCTGCTGCCGCTGGTGGGCAACTTGCAGGGCTTCTACATCCCGCTGTTGAACATGATCTACGTGTTGGACGACACCAGCTGGCACATGGCGGCGATTGCCTCGCTGGCGGCCAACGTGCTGATGTTCACCCTGATCTCGCTGTTCACCAACGCCAGCCCGGAAGAAACCAGCGCTGCCGAAGCCTGCGCTGTGGATAACGTACGCCGCCCGCAACGCCGCGAACTGCACGCCGCCTCACCCCAGGAATTCGCCACGCAATTGGCCAAGCCACTGGGCGCCAAGGCCGCACAAAAGGAAGTCGAGCAGGCCCTGCGCGATCTCTACCTGCCGTTCGACGAACGCCGGCCTTATGCGCTGCGCCGTCTGCGGGACCGCATCGAAGCCAACCTTTCCGGCTTGATGGGCCCGAGCGTGTCCCAGGACATGGTCGAGACCTTCCTGCCCTACAAGGCCGGCGGTGAAAACTACGTAACCGAAGACATCCACTTCATCGAGAGCCGGCTGGAGGACTACCACTCGCGCCTCACCGGCCTGGCCGCCGAGCTCGACGCCTTGCGCCGCTATCACCGCCAGACGCTGCAGGAGTTGCCGATGGGCGTCTGCTCCCTGGCCAAGGATCAAGAGATTCTGATGTGGAACAAGGCCATGGAAGAACTCACCGGCATCGCCGCCCAACGCGTGGTGGGCTCACGCCTGAATACCATCGGCGACCCGTGGAAAGAGTTGCTCCAGGGCTTCATCAACCTGCCCGACGAACACTTGCACAAACAACACCTGGCGCTGGACGGCCAGACCCGCTGGCTCAACCTGCACAAGGCCGCCATCGACGAGCCCCTGGCGCCCGGCAACAGCGGCCTGGTACTGCTGGTGGAAGACCTGACCGACACCCAGATGCTCGAAGACAAGCTGGTGCACTCTGAGCGCCTGGCCAGCATCGGGCGCCTGGCGGCGGGCGTGGCCCATGAAATCGGCAATCCGATCACCGGTATCGCGTGTCTTGCGCAAAACCTGCGGGAAGAGCGCGAAGAGGACGGCGAGATCATCGAAATCAGCGGGCAGATTCTCGAACAGACCAAGCGTGTTTCCCGCATCGTGCAGTCCCTGATGAGCTTTGCCCACGCAGGCGCCCATCAGAATCACGACGAAGCCGTGTGCCTGGCCGAAGTCGCCCAGGATGCCATTGGCCTGCTGGCCTTGAACCGGCGCAATTTCGAAGTACAGTTCTTTAACCTGTGCGACCCGGAACATTGGGTCGACGGTGATTCACAACGCCTGGCCCAAGTGCTGATCAACCTGCTGTCCAACGCCCGCGATGCGTCGCCGGCCGGCAGCGCGGTACGGGTCAAGAGCGAGGCTTTCGAGCACACGGTCGATCTGATCGTCGAGGACGAAGGCAGCGGCATTCCACAGAACATCATGGATCGATTGTTCGAACCCTTCTTCACCACCAAGGATCCGGGTGAAGGTACCGGTCTGGGCCTTGCACTGGTCTATTCCATCGTTGAAGAGCATTATGGACAAATCACCATCGACAGCCCGGCTGACACCGAAAGCCAACGCGGCACCCGTATTCGGGTGACCTTGCCGCGTCATGTCGAAGCGACGTCCGCTGTGAACTGAGACCGTCGAGAGAGTTGAATCAATGCCGCACATTTTGATCGTCGAAGACGAAACCATTATCCGCTCTGCCTTGCGTCGCCTGCTTGAACGTAATCAGTACCAGGTCAGCGAAGCCGGCTCGGTGCAGGAAGCCCAAGAGCGTTTCAGCATTCCCACGTTCGACCTGATCGTCAGTGACCTGCGTTTGCCCGGCGCCCCTGGCACCGAGTTGATCAAACTCGGCCAAGGTACGCCGGTGCTGATCATGACCAGCTACGCCAGCCTCCGCTCGGCAGTGGACTCGATGAAGATGGGCGCGGTGGACTACATCGCCAAGCCTTTCGACCACGACGAAATGCTCCAGGCCGTGGCGCGCATCCTGCGTGACCGTCAGTCCGCCAGCAGCGCACCGGCTGAACGCCCGGCAGCGGGCAAGGCCGTCAACGGTGCTGAAAAGCCCGGCGTGGATAACAGTAATGGCGAAATTGGCATCATTGGCTCCTGCCCACCGATGCAGGACCTGTACAGCAAGATCCGTAAAGTGGCGCCGACCGACTCCAATGTACTGATTCAAGGCGAGTCGGGCACCGGCAAAGAACTGGTGGCCCGCGCCCTGCACAACCTTTCCAAACGCGCCAAGGCACCGATGATCTCGGTGAACTGCGCGGCAATCCCCGAATCCCTGATCGAATCCGAATTGTTCGGCCATGAAAAAGGTGCCTTTACCGGCGCCAGCGCTGGCCGTGCGGGTTTGGTTGAAGCTGCCGACGGTGGCACGCTGTTCCTCGACGAGATTGGCGAACTGCCACTGGAAGCTCAGGCACGTTTGCTGCGGGTCCTCCAGGAAGGCGAAATCCGCCGCGTCGGCTCGGTACAGTCGCAGAAGGTCGATGTACGACTGATCGCGGCCACGCACCGAGACCTGAAAAGCCTGGCCAAGATCGGCCAGTTCCGTGAAGACCTTTATTACCGCCTGCACGTGATCGCGCTCAAATTGCCGGCCCTGCGCGAGCGTGGCGCCGACGTCAACGAAATCGCCACCGCCTTCCTGGCCCGCCAGAGCGCACGGATCAACCGTACCGACCTGAAGTTTGCTGCCGATGCCGAGCAGGCAATCCGTCACTATTCCTGGCCGGGTAACGTGCGGGAGCTGGAGAACGCGGTAGAACGCGCGGTGATTCTGTCGGAGAGCCCGGAGATTTCCGCCGAACTGTTGGGGATCGATATCGAGCTCAGCGATCTGGATGACGACGACTTCATCGGCCTGCCGCCTCAGCAGGGTGGCAGTAACAACAGCCATGAGCCGACGGAGGATTTGTCACTGGAGGACTACTTCCAGCACTTCGTCCTTGAGCATCAGGACCATATGACCGAGACCGAACTGGCGCGCAAACTGGGCGTCAGCCGTAAATGCCTGTGGGAACGGCGCCAGCGCCTGGGTATCCCACGGCGCAAGACCGGGGTTGCCAGCGAAAGCTGAGTGGGGGCGCCCCCACAGGTAACACCCTCAGATGTGAAAAAACTGTTACCGCTGATTTTTCACGTAACAAAAGCCGGGGCTTACGGTAACGAAGCCCCGGCTTTTTTTCGCCTTCAAAAAACCCGAAAGTGCTCCGAACCCCTTATTTTGCTGGGCCTCGCAAAAGTTGGCACGCACCCTGCTATATGCTTAGTACAAAAACAATAACAAGCAAATGTACAAGACAATAAAAATAAGACGAATCGACTCACGCATAACAAAAACAACACGGCGGAGGCGCAGCTAACTGATTCTTTTGGAGAGGCGTTGCATTTGGGGCTTGCCCCGCAACCAGGCCGAGAACAACAAAAACTGCCCTAAGGCAGAGCCTGAACTGGTTGGATCGTAGATCAGCAACACAGCGACCAAAGCAATCCGTTTGCTCTTGGCTCCCGATTGGGAGTGTCATGAAGCTGAAGCTTCATGGCGAGGGCGATCAACAAAAACAAGAAGCCCGAAACCAATAATAAAAATAGAGCACGCAACTACTTCTGGGGGAGCTTCGGCTCCCCTTGTAGTTTCCGCGATTTGGCACCTGCCACCCTTCTTTTAAGCTTCTGGCTCAAGCCTTGCAGCTAGTTCCTACACCATCCCCTGACTAAATGCTAGAATCCCGGCCCATCATGCGGTCATTCTTCGTTATGGCCGAACATTCCTTCAAACAGTGCATCCCATGCTGAAGAAGTTGTTCCAGTCATTCCGTTCTCCCTTGCGTCGTACGCAACACATCCGCAGCACGCCTGAAGTGCTTAACAGCAACCAGCATTCGTTGCAGCGTGCCCAGTTCAGCCGTTATGCGGTGAACATCGTCGAACGCCTGCAGAACGCCGGCTACCAGGCTTACCTGGTTGGCGGTTGCGTGCGCGACATGTTGCTCAACATCACTCCCAAGGATTTCGACGTCGCCACCAGTGCCACGCCGGAACAAGTGCGTGCAGAATTCCGCAATGCGCGGATCATCGGTCGGCGCTTCAAGTTGGTGCATATCCACTTTGGTCGCGAGATCATCGAGGTCGCAACCTTCCGCGCCAACCACCCGCAAAACGATGAAGAAGAAGACACTAACCAGTCTTCCCGCAATGAAAGCGGACGCATCCTGCGGGACAACGTCTACGGCACCCTGGAAGAAGACGCGCAACGCCGCGACTTCACCATCAATGCCTTGTATTACGACCCGGTCAGCGAGCGCATCCTCGATTACGCCAACGGCGTGCACGACATTCGCAACAACCTGCTGCGCCTGATCGGCGACCCGACGCAACGCTACCAGGAAGACCCGGTGCGGATGCTGCGGGCCGTGCGTTTCGCGGCCAAGCTGAACTTCGGCATCGAGAAGCACACGGCCGCACCGATTCGCGACCTGGCGCCGATGCTGCGGGAAATCCCGTCGGCCCGACTGTTCGAGGAGGTGCTCAAGCTGTTCCTCTCGGGCTACGCCGCCGACACCTTCGAAATGCTGGTAGACCTGCAGCTGTTCGACCCATTGTTCCCGGCCAGCGCCGAAGCACTGGAATACAACCCGACCTACACCCACACGCTGATCAGCGAAGCCTTGATCAACACCGACCTGCGCATCAAGCAAAACAAACCGGTTACCCCGGCGTTCCTGTTTGCCGCCCTATTGTGGCCTGCGCTTCCGAAACGCGTCATGCGCCTGCAAGACCGTGGTATGCCGGCAATTCCAGCCATGCAGGAAGCTGCTCACGAGCTGATCGCCGAACAATGCCAGCGTATCGCCATCCCGAAACGCTTCACCATGCCGATCCGCGAAATCTGGGACATGCAGGAGCGCCTGCCACGCCGCAGCGGCAAGCGTGCCGACCTGCTGCTGGACAACCCGCGCTTCCGTGCCGGTTACGACTTCCTGCTGCTGCGCGAAAGCGCCGGCGAGCAGACCGACGGCCTGGGTGAATGGTGGACCGACTACCAGGACGCCAACGACAGCCAGCGCCGCGAGATGATCAAAGAGCTCAGCAGCAAAGGCGAAGCCACCGGCGATGGCCCGAAAAAACGTCGCCGCAGCAGTGGCAGCAAGCGCAAACGCAGCGCTGGCGACGCCTCGAGCGCGTCTGGCGAGTAATAACGTGGAACGTATCTACATCGGCATGGGCAGCAACCTCGCAGCCCCTGAACAACAATTGCGCCATGCCATCGAGGCCTTGGCGCAATTGCCGAACACCACGCTGGCGGGCGTCTCCGCGTTCTATCAAAGTGATTCCCTGCTCCCGGGCCAACCGCGCTACACCAATGCGGTCGCGGCCCTGGACAGCGGACTTGCGCCCCTGCAACTGCTTGATGCGCTGCAAGCCATCGAGAATGACCAGGGCCGCGAGCGCCTCGAGCGCTGGGGCCCGCGCACCCTGGACCTGGACATCCTGGTATTTGGTGACCGGCTGATCGACGAGCCGCGCCTGAAGGTGCCGCACTATCAGATGCATCTGCGGGCATTCGTGCTTTACCCATTGGCAGAACTGGCCCCCGCCAGCCTGCAACTGGCCGATGGCCGCCTGCTCAGCGACCTGTTGGACGTCTGCCCGTTTGTCGGCCTGGAACGCCTGGCGCCTGCTGAATCGCATCAGTAACAGCGGTAACACCCCGGCCGTAACAATGCGGTAACACATCCAATTGACTTCCAGAGTCCTCCTCACGACTATAGGCGTCCCGCTGCCGCCTACCCGGCGCTAAAGGGCGCAATCCAGGCCTTATAAGCACTGATCCTTAAGAAAGTGCGCCTGTATAAACGAAGACTCACGCGCGTTACTCGCTGTTTCCAAGCGCCTGAATGAGGACCCTTTTCATGCCAAACGTTACCCTGAGCACCTTGCAGAGCCTCAAACTCAAAGGTGAAAAGATCACCATGCTGACCTGCTACGACGCCACTTTTGCCCAGGCCAGCTGCCAGGCAGGGGTTGAAGTGTTGTTGGTGGGGGACTCCCTGGGCATGGTTCTACAAGGGAATGACAGCACCCTGCCGGTCACCAACGATGAAATCGCTTACCACACGGCCTGCGTCAAACGCGGCAACGAGGGCGCCTTCATCATTGCCGACCTGCCCTTCATGGCCGACGCCACCATTGAACAAACCCTGACCAACAGCGCTCAACTGATGCGTGCCGGTGCGCACATGGTCAAGGTTGAAGGTGCCGCCTGGCTCGCCGAGTCGATTCGCCTGTTGGCCGAACGCGGCGTGCCGGTTTGCGCGCACATGGGCCTGACGCCCCAGTCGGTGAATATCCTCGGCGGCTACAAGGTACAGGGCCGCGGCGAAGCCCAGGCGCGCCAGATGCGGGCCGATGCCATCGCCCTGGAGCAAGCCGGTGCGTGCATGATTCTGCTTGAGTGCGTCCCAAGCGAGCTGGCAGCGGAAATCACCCAGGCCGTTAAAATCCCGGTGATCGGTATCGGCGCCGGTTCTGACACCGACGGCCAGGTATTGGTACTGCATGACATGCTGGGCCTGTCCCTGACCGGCCGCGTACCCAAGTTCGTGAAGAACTTCATGGCCGGCCGGGACAGCATTCAATCGGCCCTCGCCGCCTACGTCAGCGAAGTCAAAGCCGTTACCTTCCCGGGCGCCGAACACGGATTCTCTGCATGAACACCGTCAAGACCGTGCGCGAACTGCGCGCCGCCGTCGCTCATGCCCGCAGCGCGGGCAAACGCATCGGCTTCGTGCCCACCATGGGCAACCTGCACAGCGGCCATGCCACGCTGGTCACCAAGGCTGCGCAACAAGCGGACTTCGTGGTCGCGAGCATTTTCGTCAACCCGCTGCAATTTGGCGCCGGCGAAGACCTGGACAAATATCCGCGCACCTTGGCGGCTGACCAGGAGAAGCTGCTGCAAGCCGGTTGCAACCTGCTGTTCGCCCCGACCGTCGAGGAGATGTACCCCGACGGCATGGCCGGCCAGACACGGGTCAGCGTGCCACAACTGTCCGAAGGCCTGTGTGGCGCCAGCCGTCCCGGGCATTTTGAAGGTGTGGCCACGGTGGTCAGCAAGTTGTTCAACATGGTCCAGCCGGACCTCGCCGTATTTGGCCAGAAGGACTACCAGCAACTGGCGGTGATTCGCGCCATGGTCCATGACCTGAACATGCCGATCCAGATTATCGGCGAGCCGACTGTACGCGCCGACGATGGCCTCGCGCTGTCATCGCGCAATGGTTATCTCACCGAAGAGCAGCGCGCCATCGCGTCGGTGCTGTACCGCAGCCTCAGCCAGATTGCCGCCGCCATTGAAGCGGGCGACCGCGATTTTGCCAACCTGCGTGCCGCACAGGTCCAGCAGATTGAAGCCGCCGGTTTTCGCATGGACTACCTGGAGGTCCGCCAGGGCCTGCACCTGCGCCCGGCCACCGCTGAAGACAAGGATCTGGTGATTCTGGTCGCCGCCTACCTGGGCGCCACCCGGCTGATCGACAACCTGCATTTGCACCTGAACTGACCCCGCCGCATACCCCGCCTGTTGCACTGCCTGATCGGCCGGTATAAAAAAGTACCGGCCACAGCGCAGACAAAGCCAAGACAGATCGACACGCTAGGTTTAATGTATTCGCCCTACGCTATTCGTTGGCGTCGACCGGAGCCTGTCATCTTCACAAAGACAGCACATTCCCGGCTTTAAAGTGTCCTACCAGCAGTCCCAGCAATAAAAAGGAAACCCGCAGCGATGGCGTACTACCGCACTCCTCATGACGTTACCGCTCTGCCCGCCTGGCAAGCGCTCAATCAACATCGCCAAGCCATGCAGGATTTCAGCATGCGCGAAGCCTTTAATGCCGATCCCCAGCGCTTTACCCAGTTCACCTTGAGCAGCTGCGGACTTTTCCTCGATTACTCGAAAAACCTGATCACCAGCGAAACCCGCGACCTGCTGGTAGGCTTGGCCAAGGAAGTCGACCTTCAGGGCGCGATCAAGTCGCTGTTCAACGGCGAGCCGGTCAACTCTTCCGAAGGCCGCCCGGCGTTGCACACCGCGCTGCGTCGTCCAGTGGGTGACAAGCTATCGGTTAACGGCGTGAACATCATGCCGGACGTGCACAAGGTGCTGAACCAGATCACTGACCTGGTCGGCCGCATCCACGATGGCCTGTGGCGTGGCTACACCGAGAAGCCGATCACCGACGTGGTGAACATCGGCATCGGTGGCTCGTTCCTCGGCCCGGAGTTGGTGTCTGAAGCGCTGTTGTCCTACGCCCACAAAGGCGTGCGCTGCCATTACCTGGCGAACATCGACGGCAGTGAGTTCCACGAGCTGACCATGAAGCTGCGCGCCGAGACCACGCTGTTCATCGTCTCGTCAAAATCCTTCAACACCCTCGAAACCCTGAAAAACGCCCAGGCCGCCCGCGCCTGGTACCTGGCCCAGGGTGGCTCGGAAGCCGAGCTGTATCGCCACTTCATCGCCGTATCGAGCAACAACGCGGCGGCCGTGGCCTTCGGTATCCGCGAAGAGAACATTTTCCCGATGTGGGACTGGGTGGGCGGTCGTTACTCGCTGTGGTCGGCCATCGGCCTGCCAATCGCGCTGGCCATCGGTATGTCCAACTTCAAGGAATTGCTGTCCGGTGCCTACACCATGGACCAGCACTTCCAGACCGCGCCGTTCGAAGCGAACATGCCCGTACTGCTCGGCCTGCTGGGCGTGTGGTATGGCAACTTCTGGGGCGCGCAGAGCCACGCGATCCTGCCGTACGACCACTACCTGCGTAACATCACCAAGCACTTGCAACAACTGGACATGGAATCCAACGGCAAGAGCGTGCGCCAGGACGGTACGCCGGTTTCCACCGACACCGGCCCGGTTATCTGGGGCGGCGTGGGCTGCAACGGTCAGCACGCTTATCACCAGTTGCTGCACCAAGGCACCCAACTGATCCCGGCCGACTTCATCGTTCCGATCGTCAGCTTCAACCCGGTCTCCGACCACCATCAGTGGCTGTACGCCAACTGCCTGTCCCAGAGCCAGGCCCTGATGCTCGGCAAGACCCGCGCCGAAGCTGAAGCCGAGCTGCGCGACAAAGGCATGGCCGAAGCCGAAGTGCAGAAGCTGGCACCGCACAAGGTGATCCCGGGCAACCGTCCGAGCAACACCATTGTGGTCGAGCGCATCAGCCCTCGTCGTCTCGGCGCGCTGGTGGCGATGTATGAGCACAAAGTGTTCGTGCAAAGCGTCATCTGGGGCATCAACGCCTTCGACCAGTGGGGCGTGGAACTGGGCAAAGAGCTGGGCAAAGGCGTCTACAACCGCCTGACCGGCACTGAAGAACAGCCTGCGGACGATGCGTCCACCCAAGGGTTGATCAACTACTTCCGCGGCCGTCACCGCGGTTGATGTAATGCCCCCAAGGCCAACGTCTGTTTGGACGTTGGCCTTGAACCCACCTGCCACAGGGTGCATCTTTATTGCTTGTCGCAAAAACAAGAATAAGGATCCCTCATGTTCGATATCAGCACGTTCCCCACCGCCGATGCCGTCCGCCGGGCTGCGCAACTCAGTCAAGAGGACTACCAGCGCCTCTATCGCCAATCCGTCGAACAACCCGATACCTTTTGGGCCGAGCAAGCCAAGCGCTTTCTCGACTGGTCCACGCCTTGGCAGACCGTCCAGATATCCGACATCAAGACCGGTGCCGCTCAATGGTTTGCCGGCGGCCAACTGAACGTCAGTTACAACTGCATCGACCGTCACCTGGCGCACCGTGCCGACCAGCCGGCCTTCATCTGGGAAGGCGATGATCCTGCAAAGTCTTCCAAAATTACCTACCGCCAACTCCACCAAAACGTCAGCCGCCTGGCCAACGTGCTGAAAGGCCGTGGCGTGAAGAAAGGCGACCGGGTGTGTATCTACATGCCGATGATTCCCGAGGCAGCCTACGCGATGCTGGCCTGTACGCGGATCGGCGCGGTGCATTCGGTGGTGTTTGGTGGTTTCTCGCCGGATGCCCTGCGCGACCGCATTCTCGACGCCGACTGTCGTACCGTGATTACCGCCGATGAAGGCGTACGCGGGGGCAAGCCGGTAGCGCTGAAACAGAATGTCGACAAGGCCCTGGCCAGTTGCCCGGACGTCAGCACAGTACTGGTGGTGCAGCGCACCGGCGCGGCGGTCAATTGGACTGAAGGGCGCGAACTCAAGTATCAACAGGCCTTGGACGCAGCCAGCGATGACTGCCCGCCCGAGCCGATGGACGCGGAAGACCCGCTGTTCATCCTCTACACCTCCGGCAGCACCGGCAAACCCAAAGGCGTGCTCCACACCACCGGCGGCTACCTGCTGCAGGCTGCGATGACGTTCAAGTACGTGCTCGACTACCGCGACGGCGAAGTGTTCTGGTGCACCGCCGACGTCGGCTGGGTCACCGGCCACAGTTATATCGTCTACGGGCCGCTGGCCAACGGCGCCACATCGCTGATGTTCGAGGGTGTGCCGAGTTATCCGGACAGCTCGCGGTTCTGGCAGGTGATCGACAAGCATCAGGTCAATATCTTCTACACCGCGCCCACAGCGTTGCGCGCACTGATGCGTGAAGGCCACGCCCCTCTGGAAAATACGTCCCGCGCCAGCCTGCGCCTGCTGGGCAGTGTCGGCGAACCGATCAACCCGGAGGCCTGGGACTGGTACTTCAATGCAGTGGGCGAACAACGCTGCCCGATTGTCGACACCTGGTGGCAGACCGAAACCGGCGGCATCATGCTCAGCCCGCTGGTCAGCGCCCAACGGATCAAGCCCGGTTGCGCCACCCAACCCATGTTTGGCGTGGTGCCCGTACTGCTGGATGAGCAAGGCAAGGAAATCAGCGGCGCCGGCAGTGGCGTGCTGGCGATCAAATCCAGTTGGCCGGGGCAGATTCGCAGCGTGTACGGCGACCCGCAGCGGATGATCGACACCTATTTCAAACCCTATCCCGGCTACTACTTCACCGGCGACGGCGCCCGGCGAGACGAGGACGGCGACTACTGGATCACCGGGCGTATCGATGATGTGATCAACGTGTCCGGACACCGTATCGGCACCGCCGAGGTGGAAAGCGCCCTGGTGTTGCATGATCAGGTCGCCGAAGCCGCCGTGGTGGGCTATCCCCACGACGTCAAAGGCCAGGGCATCTATGCTTTCGTCACGCCCATGAATGGCGTCGAGCCCGACGACGCGCTGAAAAAACACCTGCTGGATCTGGTGAGCAAGGAAATCGGCAGTTTCGCCAAGCCCGAGCTGATTCAATGGGCACCGGCCTTGCCGAAAACCCGCTCAGGCAAGATCATGCGGCGGATTTTGCGTAAGATTGCCTGCAACGAGCTGGACAGCCTGGGGGATACTTCCACCCTGGCCGACCCGAGCGTGGTGGATGGCCTGATCGACAAGCGCCTCAACCGATAGGACCCCATGGAATTCATTCGCAGCCGCATCGAAAACCAGCTGATGAGCCTGACCGGCTTGTCACTGGGTCAACTCGACCTGGAAAACCCCAAGGGTGATCCAGGTCTCTTTGGGCCGAACTCGGTGAGCTGGAAGGTCCATGGTGACTTCAGCAGCATGTTGATCGGCGGCATCAGCGCGCTGATGCTGCAGGCGTTGCACCCGCTGGCCCTGGCCGGCGTGTGGGACCATTCGAACTTTCGGCAAGACATGCTCGGGCGTTTGCGGCGTACCTCGCAGTTCATTTCCGGGACCACATTCGGTTCGCGCCGCGACGCCGAATGGCTGATCGAGAAAGTGCGCACCATTCACCTGCAAGTGGTCGGCCATGCACCTGATGGCCGACCGTATGCGGCCAGCGATCCCGAGTTGCTGACCTGGGTGCATGTGGCGGAGGTCAGCAACTTTCTCGCGGCCCATCTGCGTTATCGCAACCCAGATTTATCTCCGAGAGATCAAGACCGGTACTACAGCGAAATCGCCCTGGTGGCCGAGCAATTGGGGGCGCGCCATGTGCCGCGTTCACGCCAGGAAATTTCCGATTACCTTGAGCGTATTCGCCCGCAACTGCTGTGTGACGAACGCAGCCACGAAGTCCTGCGCTTGCTGCTGAATGCGCCGTCGCCGAGTACGTTGGCCAAGCCGTTTGGCTCACTGATGATGCAGGCCGGTATCGACCTGCTGCCGGACTGGGCCAGCGACATGCTCGGGCAGAAGCAAAGCCCGCTGCAACGCCAGATGATTCGCGCCGGGGTCAGGCGCAGCGCGCCGTTGTTGCGTTGGGCCATGCGCAACGGTTCGGTGCAACGGGCCCACAGGCGAATGGGCCTGCTGGAGCCATAACTGTTAAACTCCCGCGCCCCAATTACTCTGCAAGGCGCGCACTATGTCTTCCTTGAATCAGGCGCTGCGCGCCGCCCTCGATCACCGCCAGGACCTGCTCGCTGAGCTGCATGCACAAGGCACCGATTGCTATCGCCTGTTCCACGGCAGCCAGGAAGGCGCTGGCGGCCTGACGATCGACCGCTACGGCCCGCAACTGCTGGTGCAAAGTTTTCACCAGTCACTGGAGAGCGGCGACCTGCTGCAGCTGCATCAGGCGATCAATCAGCACCTGGGGCTGGAGCTGTTGCTGGTCTACAACGACCGCTCCCGGGGCAACTCGCGTATCGACCGTGAAGACACGGTTTACCGTGCCGAGCCCGCTGCTCTGGAAGACTTGATCGGCCACGAGTGGGGGCTCAACTACCGCGTGCGCGGCCGCCATGCCGGGCAAGACCCGCTGCTGTTCCTGGACCTGCGCAACACCCGCGGCTGGGTCAAGGCACACAGTGCCGGCAAAAGCGTGTTGAACCTGTTCGCCTACACCTGCGGCGTAGGCCTGAGCGCCGCCGCCGGTGGTGCCCGTGAAGTGTGCAACCTGGACTTTGCCGAGGGCAACCTGGCGGTCGGTCGCGAAAACGGGCAACTCAATCCGCAATTGCCGACCATGGAATTCGTCCAGTCCGACTACTTCCCGGCAATCCGCCAACTGGCCGGCCTGCCTATCAGCCAGCGTCGCGGCCAGAAACTGCCGAGTTATCCGCGCCTGGACCAGCGTCAATACGACCTGGTGCTGCTCGACCCGCCAGCCTGGGCCAAGAGCGCCTTCGGCACCGTTGACCTGCTACGCGACTACCAGAGCCTGCTCAAGCCGGCGCTGCTGGCCACTGCCGATAACGGCGTGCTGATCTGCTGCAACAACCTGGCAAAAGTCGGCATGGACGACTGGCGCGACCAGGTCCTGCGTTGCGCCGAAAAGGCCGGGCGGCCGGTCCGCGACTGGCAGATCATGACACCCGGCGCCGATTTCCCGTCCCTCGACCAGCAACCACCGCTGAAGACCCTCATCCTGCAGCTGTAAGACTTGTCCCAAAGGGGCCTGTACGCCGAATAAAGGCCCGGTTCTTCGGAACCGTAAACCCGTGCCATACTCCAAGGCACTCTTGATCGACATAGATGGCGTCACATATGCCCAAAGGATTGATTCGCGCCGCTGGCGCCTTGCTGACCGCCCTGGCCCTGTACAGCTTGCTGGGCTTCCTTATTCTCCCCGGCATTGCCCTTCGCGTGGCCAACCAGCAGTTGGCCAATTACGCCACGGTGCCGGCGCATATTGAGCGTATCGAGCTCAACCCGTTCAGCCTCGAACTGACCGTGTGGGGCCTGAACATCGGAGAACCGGGCAAGGAGCAAGTAGCCTTTGAACGCCTGTACGCCAACCTGCAGATCGACAGCCTATGGACCCGCGCCCTGCACTTGGCCGATATACAACTCGACAAGCCGAAGACCGAACTGCGGTTCGACAAATCCGGCCAGCTCAACCTTGCGCAACTGTTCAAATTGCCAGCCAGCGAACCGACGCCAACGGACCCGAACGCCAAACCATTCCCGCTGCGCATCGACAACATCAAGCTGGCGGGCGGTTATGTGCACTTCCAGGATTTGCGTCCCAGCGAGCCCATCGAGTTTCTCTACGACAAGCTGGATTTCGAGCTGAAAAACCTCAGCACGCTGCCCGATGACAACGCCGCCATGACCTTGGTGGCGGCGGGCCCGGAAGGCGGGCACATCGACTGGACCGGTAACTTCAGCCTCATCCCGATTGCCTCCGAAGGCAAACTCAAGGTTACCGACGGCAAAATGAAAGTCTGGTGGCCGTATGTGCGTGATGCGGTACCGCTGGTTCTCGAAGACGGCATCCTCAATTTCAGCACCGACTACAAGCTGAGCCTGGCCAAGGAAACCGAGCTGAACCTGACCAACGTCGCCCTGAGTGTCGCGCCGTTCGCGATCAAGGCGCCGGATGGCCGGCCACTCGCGCGCCTGGAGAAGCTGGACGTCAGCGAGACCACGGTAGACCTGGCCAAACAGCAAGTGATCGTCGGCAAGATCCGCAGCAACAAGCTCGAAACCTGGGCAGCCCTTGAAGCAGATGGCCAACTGGATTGGCAGAAACTGTTCGCCAGTCAGCCGAGCAAGCCTGCACCCGCAGCTGAGCCGGCCACTGCGCCCGCCACCGCCGACTCGCCAAAGCCAGCGCCGGCAGCGCCGAGCAAGCCTTGGCAAGTGCTGCTCAAGGACGTGCAACTGCGTGACTATCAAGTGCATCTGGCGGACCGTTCGGCTAAACCTGCCGTCGCCCTGGACGTCGGCCCGCTGAACGTTGACCTGCAGGGTTTCGACAGCCTCAACCAAAGCCCGTTTACCCTCAAGCTCGATACCGGCGTAGGCAAACAGGGCAAGCTCCAGGCTACCGGCCAGGTCAACCTGAGCCCGGTCAGCGCCAAGCTGAAAGTGGATACCAAGGACATCGACCTGCGTGTCGCCCAGTCCTACATCAGCCCGTTTATCCGCCTGGAACTGCGTAGCGGCATGCTCGGCAGCAACCTCGACGTCAACCTGAAAAGCACCGAGCCCCTGGCGTTCCAGGTAACTGGCCGGGCACAGGTCGACCAGTTGCACACCCTGGACACCATGAAGAACCGCGACTTCCTCAAGTGGCAGCGGTTGGTGCTGGAAGGCGTGAATTATCAACATGGTGACAGCCTGTCGATCGACAAGGTCAACCTGTTGCAGCCCTACGCACGTTTCATGATCAATGATGACCGCACTACCAACGTCGATGACTTGCTGATTCCGCAGCCGGCCAACAGTGGCAGCAAGTCCGCAGCCAAACCTGCGGCGAGCAAAGAGAAGCCTCTGGGGATTCATATTGGTCAGATTGCGATCAACGACGGCTCGGCCAACTTCGCCGACTTCAGCCTGACCCCGAACTTCGCCACGGCGATTCAACAGCTCAACGGCCAGATCGGCACCATCGACAGTCGCCAGGCCAAGCCGGCCAGCGTTGACATCAAGGGCAAGGTCGACCGTTATGCACCGGTGACCATCAAGGGCAGCGTGAACCCGTTTGACCCGATGGCGGCACTGGATATCGCCACCAGCTTCAAACGTGTCGAACTGACCACCCTGACACCGTACTCGGGCAAGTTTGCCGGGTTCCGAATCCGCAAGGGCCGCCTTAACCTGGACCTGCATTACGTCATCACCAAGGGCCAGTTGAAGGCCGAGAACAAGGTGGTGGTCGAGCAGCTGCAGCTGGGTGAGAAGGTCGACAGTGCAGACGCGGTGGACCTGCCGATACGCCTGGCGATTGCGTTGCTCAAGGATTCCGACGGCAAGATTTCGATCGAACTGCCAGTGACCGGCGACTTGAACAACCCGCAATTCAGCGTGATGCCGATTGTCTGGCAAACCCTGCGTAACCTGGTGGTGCGCGCGGCCACGGCGCCCTTCAAGTTCATTGGCGGGTTGATTAGCGGGAGTGGTGCTCAAGACCTTGGCAACGTGTCGTTCGCCCCGGGTTCCAGCGAGCTGAGCAAGGATTCCCAATCAACCTTGGACAGCCTGGCCAAGGCCCTCAAGGAGCGCCCTGCCCTGCGCCTGGAGATCGAAGGCACCGCCGCTGCCAGCAGTGACGGCCCATTGTTGGCCGCGCAGCGACTGGAACGCGAATACCAGTACAACTACTACAAGATCCTCCAGCGCCGTGGCGATAAGGTCCCGGCCCAGGCGTCGCTGCTTGAAGTTCCGGAAAAGGAAAAGGCGCCGCTGCTGGAAGGCATCTACCGTACCCGCCTGAAACAACAGCCGCCGGCCGAGTGGAAAGACCTGAGCAATGACGAACGCACCGCCAAGCTGCGGGACGGCGTAATCAAGTTCTGGAGTGGCAGTGACGTGTTGCTGCGCCAACTGGGCCAGGACCGCGCCGGTGCGATCAAGGACTACCTGGTGGACAAGGGCCAGCTGGAAGATGAGCGGGTTTACTTTATCGATGCCAATCTTGGGGAAGCGGAGAAAGATGGTCGGGTAGTGACACCTATGCATCTGGATGCCGAATAATCCGGCACCCGCTGAGTACCTGTGGCGAGGGGGCAAGCCCCCTCGCCACAAGAGCCTCGCTTACCCTTCAAGCTTTTCTACCCGCAATAGAACAGGCCCCGACACAAGTGCCGGGGCCTGTAATGACCACATCCGTGTGGTCGGTCGCATGAACCTGTGAGGTGCATTGAGCGGATATCTAACTCGCTCGTGGCCGCCTCTTGCCTAGTTCAGGCGATTCGCTAAGCGTTACTCTGCTTTCAGGCCATCGGCCGATACAGCTTTAACGCCTTTGATTTTCTTGGTGATATTCACCGCGGTGGTTTTCTGCGCTTCAGTCACTGCGACGGTCGACGACAGGGAAACTACACCCTTGTTGGTTTCGACTTTGATGTCGGTGCCAGGAATGCCTTTCTCGGTTACCAGATCAGCTTTCACTTTAGTGGTAATCCAAGTGTCCGAGGTGGACTCTTTGGCGTCAGCCGCTGCGCTTTTGGTTTTGTCGACGTTGTCAGCCTTGGTAGCGCCGCCAGCCATCAGGCCGTCAGCCGAAACGGCGGTTACGCCTTTGATTTTTTTGGTGATCGCTACAGCAGTGGCTTTCTGTGCGTCGGAGATAGCCACTGTCGAGGACAGGGAAACCACGCCTTTGTTGGTTTCAACCTTGATGTCCGAACCTGGAATACCTTTCTCGGTCAGCAAGTCGGATTTGACTTTGGTGGTGATCCAGGTATCCGAGGTAGCCTCTTTAGCCTTGGTCACTTCACCGGCTGCCAGAGTCATTGGAGCTTGGGAAGTCTGTGCAAAGGCCACGTTAGCACCCATGGCCAGGGTCAGAGCGGTAGCAGTAGCGAGAGCGAACTTCTTCATACGAGTAACTCCTGTTTTATTAAAAGTCTGCAGTGTGTGAACCTTGATGCTGCAGCGTTAACAGGGTTGTTGCAGGCAGTGTGCCAAGTCCCGAATCAATATTAAATCCTTATAAAACAACAACTTATAAAATCACCATTTTTTCGGAATCGTGCAACTTGCATGAATTCGATCGTGCCTGCATGCAAGTTGCGGCTTTTGGATTTTAGTAAGCACCTGATTTTTCGGCATTTTCCCGCAGACATAAAAAAAGGACTCCGAAGAGTCCTTTTTCAGCGTACAGCAACGGGGTGATTTAAACGCCCGAAGCCTTGGCTGCTGCTACGTCCTTGATGGACAGCTTGATACGGCCGCGGTTGTCCACGTCGAGTACCAGCACTTCCACTTCCTGGCCTTCTTTCAGGATGTCGGTCACTTTCTCAACGCGAGCATCGCTCAGCATGGAGATGTGAACCAGACCGTCCTTGCCAGGCAGGATGTTAACGAATGCGCCGAAGTCGACGATGCGCTCAACCTTACCGACGTAGATCTTGCCAATCTCGGCCTCAGCGGTGATACCCAGGACGCGCTGACGTGCCGCTTCAGCCGCTTCCTTGGTTTCGCCGAAGATCTTGATCGAGCCATCGTCTTCGATGTCGATCGAAGCCTTGGTCTCTTCACAGATCGCACGAATGGTCGCGCCGCCTTTACCGATAACATCACGGATTTTGTCGGTATCGATTTTCATCGCGATCATGGTCGGAGCATTTTCCGACAGCTCGGTACGGGACTGGCCAATGATCTGGTTCATCTGACCGAGGATATTCAGGCGCGCTTCCAGGGCTTGGCCCAGAGCGATCTCCATGATTTCTTCGGTGATGCCTTTGATCTTGATGTCCATCTGCAGCGCGGTAACACCTTTGGCGGTACCGGCTACTTTGAAGTCCATGTCGCCGAGGTGGTCTTCGTCACCCAGGATGTCGGTCAGGATGGCGAACTTCTCGCCTTCTTTAACCAGACCCATGGCGATACCGGCAACCGGTGCCTTCATCGGTACACCGGCGTCCATCAGAGCCAGGGAAGCACCGCAGACCGAAGCCATGGAGCTGGAACCGTTGGACTCGGTGATTTCCGACACAACACGAATGGTGTACGGGAACACGTCGGCGGCAGGCAGCATGGCTGCAATCGAACGACGGGCCAGACGGCCGTGACCGATTTCGCGACGACCAGCGCCACCCATGCGGCCACACTCACCTACCGAGAACGGAGGGAAGTTGTAGTGCAGCATGAACGGGTCTTTTTTCTCGCCTTCCAGGGTGTCCAGTAACTGTGCGTCACGGGCAGTACCCAGTGTTGCAACAACCAGAGCCTGGGTTTCGCCACGGGTGAACAGGGCCGAACCGTGGGTTTTTGGCAGAACGCCGACTTCGATGTTCAGCGGACGTACAGTGCGAGTGTCGCGACCGTCGATACGAGGCTTGCCGTTAACGATGTTTTCGCGAACGGTGCGGTATTCGATTTCGCCGAAGGCTGCTTTGACTTCGCTGGAAGAAGGCTGGCCTTCTTCACCGGACAGCTTGGCAACAACCTGGTCCTTCAACTCACCCAGGCGAGCGTAGCGGTCGGCCTTGATAGTGATGGTGTAGGCGTCGGAGATGGCTGTGCCGAACTCGGAGCGGATAGCGCCCAACAGTGCGGTAGCTTCTGGCTGAGGAGCCCAGGTCCAGGTTGGCTTGGCAGCTTCAGCGGCCAGTTCTTTAACAGCGTTGATCACAACCTGGAACTCGTCGTGAGCAAACAGTACCGCGCCCAGCATCTGGTCTTCGGTCAGCTCTTTGGCTTCCGATTCAACCATCAACACCGCTTCCGAAGTACCGGCAACGACCATGTCCAGGCTCGACGCTTTCTGTTGTTCGTAAGTCGGGTTCAGCAGGTAGCCGGTGCTTTCGTGGAATGCAACGCGGGCAGCGCCGATCGGGCCATCGAAAGGAATACCGGAGATGGCCAGGGCAGCCGAGGTACCGATCATCGCAGCGATGTCCGGATCGGTCTTCTTGCTGGTGGAAACGACGGTGCAGACAACCTGCACTTCGTTCATGAAGCCTTCTGGGAACAGCGGACGGATCGGACGGTCGATCAGTCGGGAAGTCAGGGTTTCTTTCTCGGAAGGACGGCCTTCGCGCTTGAAGAAACCACCAGGGATCTTACCGGCAGCGTAAGTCTTTTCCTGGTAGTGAACGGAAAGAGGGAAGAAGCCTTTGCTTGGATCAGCGGTCTTGGCGCCTACAACGGTCACCAATACGGTGACGTCGTCGTCAACGGTGACCAGCACTGCGCCGGAGGCTTGACGGGCGATACGGCCTGTCTCGAGGGTAACGGTCGACTGACCGAACTGGAATTTTTTGATAACCGGGTTCACGGTGTCCTACCTTCTTTGTGGCTCTTGGGGAACTTGTCTTCTTGCGAAATTCTTGGGCAATGTCGGGAATCGGCCCAACGCCTGTCCAGGGTAAAACGTGTATCCAGATAAAACTTGAGGCTGGAAGCCTGCCATGGGCCAGCGGGAAACCCACTGACACACGACAGCCAACCAACCTCTAGCGCAATCGCTTATTAGCGACGCAGACCCAGGCGACCGATCAGAGTCTGATAACGACCCAGATCCTTGCCTTTCAGGTAGTCCAGCAGCTTACGACGCTGGTTTACCATGCGGATCAGACCACGACGGGAGTGGTGATCTTTACCGTTGGCCTTGAAGTGACCTTGCAGCTTGTTGATGTTGTGGGTCAGCAGTGCAACTTGCACTTCTGGCGAACCAGTGTCACCAACAGCTTGCTGGTAGTCAGCTACGATTTGAGCTTTTTCTTGAACGTCGAGAGCCATGAGGCAATCCTTTTTTCAGGAAACCACCCAAAGGGCGGTTTCAACAGGCCAGGGACAAATCCCTGTATCTAAAAATGAGTAGTGACCATGCCTGTTAACAGCCACCCTCGTTCGGTCATTCTGACCGAATCAGTCGACGCGGCGCGATGCGCCCGTCTTCGCTCACTTCACCGATACCGATAAAGCGACCGTTGTGATCTTGTACCCGCACCATGCCGAACTTCGGGGCATCCGGTGCACGTACTGGCTGGCCGTTAAGCCAGTAGAACGCGCTGTGCTCCGAAAAGTGCAGCAATGGCCAATCCAGCAAACCGCTGTCCGATGGCATCAGGAAGCGATCAACCGCTTCGTTGCCGCCTTCGGCATGTACGGCTTCCAGCTCTTCCAGCGTGACCGTCTGGGCCAGGGTGAAAGGGCCTGCCTGGGTGCGTCGCAGTTCTGCAACGTATGCGCCACAGCCTAGTAGCTCACCGATATCTTCCACGAGGGTACGGATATAGGTGCCTTTGCTGCAGTCCACCGCCAACCGGGCAGTGTCGCCTTCAGCGGCGAGCAATTCCAAGCGCGCAATAGTAACAGAACGCGGTTCGCGCTCCACCACTTCACCTGCACGTGCCAGCTTGTAAAGCGGCTGGCCATCACGCTTGAGAGCCGAGTACATCGGCGGTATCTGACTGATTTGCCCACGAAAAGCAGGCAAAGCCGCTTCGATATCAGCACGACCAACGGTCACTTCGCGAACCTGCAGAACATCACCTTCGGCGTCTGCCGTGGTGGTGGTCTTGCCCAGTTGCATCAGGGTTTCGTAACCCTTGTCGGAATCGAGCAGGTATTGCGAAAACTTGGTGGCCTCGCCGAAGCACAACGGCAACACGCCGGTGGCCAAGGGGTCGAGGCTGCCGGTGTGCCCTGCCTTCTCGGCATTGAGCAGCCAGCGAACCTTCTGCAACGCCGCATTGGAGGTAAAGCCAATGGGCTTGTCGAGCAGAATGATGCCGCTGACGTTACGACGGATACGTTTGACCTGAGCCACCGATTACTCCTTGGCGTCTTCAGGCGTGGCGGATACCGGGTGCTGATTGTCTTCAGCCACGGCCCGCTCGATCAGTGCCGACAGGTGCGCACCACGCACGACGCTTTCGTCGTAGTGGAAGTGCAACTGTGGAACGCTGCGCAGCTTCATTTCACGGGCCAACTGCATGCGCAGGAAGCCTGCGGCAGAGTTGAGCACCTTGATGCTTTGCGCGATTTCTTCGCTGCTGTCCTGGCCCATCACGGTGATGAAGATCTTGGCGTGACCAACGTCACGGCTGACCTCAACGGCGGTGATGGTGACCAGGCCAACACGTGGGTCTTTTACTTCACGACGGATCAGCTGTGCCAGCTCGCGCTGCATCTGATCGCCGATACGTTGGGTACGGCTGTATTCTTTTGCCATGTCTTGTTACCTGTTACTGCCACACGGTGAAACCCGTGGGGTCTGAAAGCGGCAAACGCCCGGCCTGACAAAAGCCAGACCGGGCGTTGCGTTTAGAGTCCGAACACGGCGCCAGGCATTTGCATGCCCGGGCGCCGCGTGGCCCTTGAAGTGCGCGAGTTAGAGGCTGCGAGCAACCTGAACCTTCTCGTAGACTTCGATCTTGTCACCCGCCTTGACGTCGTTGTAGCTCTTGACGCCGATACCGCATTCCATGCCGGCACGTACTTCGGAAGCGTCATCCTTGAAGCGGCGCAGGGATTCCAGCTCGCCTTCGAAGATAACGATGTCTTCACGCAGTACACGGATTGGACGGTTACGGTGCACAACACCTTCGATAACCATGCAACCGGCGATCGCGCCGAATTTCGGCGAGCGGAACACGTCACGCACCTCGGCCACACCCAGGATGTTCTCCCGGACGTCGCTGCCAAGCATGCCGGTGAGGGCTTTCTTGACGTCTTCGATGATGTCGTAGATGACGTTGTAGTAACGCATGTCCAGGCCTTCCTGCTCGACGATCTTCCGTGCGCCAGCATCGGCACGCACGTTGAAGCCGAACAGTACAGCGTTGGAAGCCAGTGCCAGGTTGGCGTCGGATTCGGTGATACCACCGACACCGCCACCGACAACACGCACTTGCACTTCGTCGTTACCCAGGCCGTTCAAGGCGCCGTTCAACGCTTCGAGGGAACCACGAACGTCAGATTTGAGGACGATGTTAAGCGTCTTCTTCTCTGCCTGGCCCATGTTCTCGAAGATGTTTTCCAGCTTGCCGGCGTGAGCACGGGCCAGCTTGACTTCGCGGAACTTGCCTTGACGGAACAGAGCCACTTCACGGGCTTTCTTCTCGTCCGACAGCACGCTCATCTCGTCGCCAGCGTCCGGGGTACCGTCCAGGCCGAGGATCTCGACAGGAATGGAAGGACCGGCTTCCTTGATTGGCTTGCCGTTCTCGTCGAGCATGGCACGTACACGGCCATAGTTCGAACCGACCAGGACCATGTCGCCTTGGCGCAGGGTACCGTCTTGAACCAGAACGGTTGCAACCGGGCCACGACCTTTGTCGAGACGCGATTCAACCACAACACCACGACCCGGGGCCGATGGAGTGGCTTTCAGTTCGAGAACTTCGGCTTGCAGCAGAACAGCTTCGAGCAGTTCGTCTACACCGGTACCGACTTTCGCCGAAACCGAAACGAATGGCGTATCACCGCCCCACTCTTCGGAAGTCACGCCGTGAACCGACAGTTCGCTACGGATGCGATCAAGATCGGCGCCCGGCTTGTCGATTTTGTTCACTGCAACAACCAGTGGAACACCAGCGGCCTTGGCGTGCTGGACAGCTTCAATGGTCTGCGGCATTACGCCGTCGTCCGCTGCAACTACCAGGATCACGATGTCAGTCGCCTTGGCACCACGGGCACGCATGGCGGTAAACGCGGCGTGACCAGGGGTGTCGAGGAAGGTGACCATGCCGCGTTCGGTTTCAACGTGGTATGCACCGATGTGCTGGGTGATACCGCCGGCTTCGCCTGCAGCTACCTTGGCACGACGGATGTAGTCGAGCAGCGAGGTCTTACCATGGTCAACGTGGCCCATTACGGTCACGACTGGCGCACGGGAGAAAGTCTCGCCTTCAAACTTCAGGGACTCGGCCAGGGAATCTTCCAGGGCGGTGTCACTGACCAGGGTCACTTTATGGCCCAGCTCTTCAGCAACCAGTTGGGCAGTTTCCTGGTCCAGTACCTGGTTGATGGTCGCTGGGGTACCCAGTTTGAACATGAACTTGATGATTTCAGCAGCCTTGACCGACATCTGATTGGCGAGGTCGCCAACAGTGATGGTCTCGCCGATCTGCACATCACGCACGACAGGGCCGGTTGGGCTCTGGAAACCGTGGGCGTTGCGTTTCTTCAGCTTGGCCTTGCCGCGACCACCGCGACGGAAGCTGTCGCTTTCTTCGTCGGTAGTACGTGGAGCAACGCGTGGCGCTGGCGCCTTCTCTTTGACCGAAGCACGATGTGGAGCGTTTTTGCGCTCACCATCGCCACTGCCACGACGATTGTTATCGTCAGCACGTGGTTTGTCCGGACGACGAGGTTCTTCGCGTTTGCGAGCGTCGGCTGCAGGAGCCGGCGCGGCGGCAACCGGAGCGGCCTCACGAACAGCTTCAACAGGCGCGCTAGGCGCAGCAACGGCCTCAGTGTTAGCAGGTTGCGCAGCAGCAGGCTGGCGACGCGCTTCTTCTTCGGCGCGACGCTTGGCTTCTTCTTCAGCCTTCTGACGAGCAGCATTTTCTACTGCGCGACGTTCTTCCAGTTCGCGTTTGCGCTCGGCTTCGATTTCTTCCGGGCTGCGCTGTACGAAGACTTTCTTCTTGCGTACTTCAACGCTGATGCTCTTGCTGCCAGCAACACGCAGGGTGCTGGTGGTTTTGCGCTGCAATGTAATCTTGCGCGGTTCTTCCACTTTCGCCTTGTGGCTGCTCTTCAAGTGAGTCAGCAAAGACTGCTTCTCACTATCGCTCACACCTTCGTCGGCGGCGGTGTGCGGCAGACCTGCCTCACGCATCTGCTGCAACAGGCGCTCTACCGGTGTTTTGACCTCATCGGCCAGTTGTTTCACCGTGACTTGCGTCATGCACTTCTCTCCTCAGGCCGCGCCTAATTACTCGAACCAATGGGCTCGGGCGGCCATGATCAACTTGCCGGCACGATCATCGTCAATGCCGTCGATGTCGAGCAGGTCGTCAATAGACTGCTCGGCCAGGTCTTCGCGGGTAATTACGCCGCGCACCGCCAGTTCCATCGCCAAATCCTTGTCCATACCCTCAAGCGAGAGCAGGTCTTCGGCCGGATGGGCGTCTGCCAGCTTTTCCTCAGTAGCGATGGCTTTAGTCAACAAACGATCCTTGGCCCGAGCGCGAAGCTCGTTGACGGTGTCTTCGTCAAAGCCGTCGATGTTGAGCATTTCTTCCAACGGTACGTAGGCAATCTCTTCCAGGCTGGTGAAGCCTTCATCTACCAGCACCTGTGCCAGGTCTTCGTCGACTTCCAGCTCGTCGATGAAGTTGCGCAGGATGTCACCGGTTTCTGCTTGCTGCTTAGCCTGGATGTCCGATTCGGTCATCACGTTCAGGGTCCAGCCGGTCAACTGGCTGGCCAAACGTACGTTCTGACCACCGCGACCGATGGCCTGAGCCAGATTGTCTGCGCCAACGGCGATGTCCATTGCATGGGCATCCTCGTCAACGATAATTGCCGCCACTTCAGCAGGCGACATTGCGTTGATCACAAACTGCGCCGGGTTATCGTCCCACAGGACGATGTCCACACGCTCACCGCCCAATTCGCCCGACACTGCCTGGACGCGCGAACCGCGCATACCAATGCAAGCACCTTGCGGGTCGATGCGTTTGTCCTTGGAGCGGACCGCGATCTTGGCGCGCGAACCCGGATCGCGGGACGCAGCCATGACTTCGATCAGGCCTTCGGCAATTTCCGGCACTTCGATGCGGAACAACTCGATCAGCATTTCCGGCGCGGTACGCGACAGGATCAACTGAGGGCCGCGGTTCTCGGTGCGGATTTCCTTGAGCAGTGCACGCAAGCGCACACCAACCCGGAAAGTTTCGCGGGAAATGATGTCTTCGCGGGCCAGCAACGCTTCAGCGTTGTTACCCAGGTCGACGATCACGTTGTCGCGGGTGACTTTTTTCACGGTGCCGGAGATGATTTCCCCCAGGCGCTCGCGATAAGCGTCAACGACTTGAGCGCGCTCGGCTTCGCGGACCTTCTGCACGATGACTTGCTTGGCAGTCTGTGCAGCGATGCGGCCGAACTCGATGGATTCGATCTTTTCTTCAACGACATCACCGACCTGTGCGCCCGGATGCGTTTCAGCAACCTTGCTCGGCCAGGTTTCGATGGCCGGATCATCAAGATCGGCTTCTTCGACGACCGTCCAGCGACGGAAAGTCTCGTAGGCACCGGTGTGGCGGTTGATTTCCACACGCAGATCAACTTCGTCTTCAAAACGCTTTTTGGTAGCAGTGGCCAGAGCCAGCTCCAGCGCTTCAAAAATCACGTTTGCCGGTACGCCCTTTTCATTGGATACCGACTCAACAACCAGCAGTACTTCTTTGCTCATCGTACGCCTCGCCTTTCGCAAGCCATTGGATCCGCGGGATCCGCGTCTCAGTCAAAACTGGGAATAATGTTGGCCTTGTCGATCATATCGATCGGCAACAGGAACTCATGGTCTTCTACCTGCACCACGACGTCCTGCTCTTCTACACCGCGCAGAAGGCCCTGAAAGTTGCGTCGCCCTTCAAAGGGAGAGCGCAGCTTGATCTTCACTTGTTCACCGGCAAATTTTGCAAACTGATCAATAGTGAACAGTGGGCGTTCCATGCCAGGCGAGGAAACTTCGAGGGTGTATTCAACGGAGATCGGATCTTCAACATCCAGGACACCGCTGATCTGACGGCTGACAATGGCACAATCGTCCACCAGCACGCCGCCCTCTTTATCGATATAAACGCGCAACATTGAGTGGCGACCTTGAGCCGAAAACTCAATACCCCAGCATTCATAGCCTAGGGCCACGACCACCGGGGCCAACAAGGCCTGCAACTCTTCTAGCTTGCTCGACACCTGAACCCCCTCGTGCATGTATGTGCATGCTGTGCAAAATAAAAAAATGGGCGAAACGCCCATCCTTGAAACGCCGTCGAACAGCGGCGTTGAAAGTGTCCAGCTAACAAAAAGCCCCTTAAAAGGGGCTCCGCTAAAACTGGTTGCGGGGGCCGGATTTGAACCGACGACCTTCGGGTTATGAGCCCGACGAGCTACCAGACTGCTCCACCCCGCGACAAAGCTGGGGCGGAAGTATACGACCGATCCTTTACAGGGTCAATGTAACCTTCCACCTACAAGAAAGCCCGCAACAGCGGGCTCTCCTGATAATTGGTACCGAGAAGGGGACTCGAACCCCTACACCCTATGGGCACAACCACCTCAAGGTTGCGTGTCTACCAATTCCACCACCTCGGCAATACAGCGTTTACAACCTTCTTACTTCTGCTCTTGAGCTGGAGGTACGTCAGTCGCTGGAGTAGCCGACTTTTGCTCTTGAAGCACCGGGACATCATCAGAAGCCGGTTTTGCTTTTGGTACTTCCAACACTGCTGGGTTTGGGAGACCTACTTGAGTCAGCACATGAGCTTTCTCTTTAGCAAAGTATCCTAACCCCAAGCTGGTTATGAAGAAACCGGCGGCAAGTATAGCAGTAAACTTACTAAGAAAGGTAGAGGAACCTTGGCTTCCGAACACAGTATTTGAAGCACCTGCCCCGAAAGACGCACCAGCGTCCGCACCCTTACCCTGCTGCAGCAAAACCAGAGCAACTACGCCCAGTGCACCCAGCAGATGAAAAACAACGATGACTGTTTCCAGCATTTTTTCAGTTTCCCGCGGCGCGACAAATCGCACCGAACTCATCTGCATTCAGGGAAGCTCCACCAATGAGCCCCCCATCGATATCCGGCATGCCGAACAGTTCGACCGCATTGGCCGCCTTCACGCTGCCGCCGTATAGAAGCCGCACACCTTGCGCGACCTCAGAATTCTCTGCCGCCAACTGCGCGCGGATGGCTGCGTGCACATCCTGCGCCTGTTGCGGCGAAGCAGTCAGCCCGGTGCCAATGGCCCAGACCGGCTCGTAAGCAATTACTGCATTTGCAAAGGCACCGACTCCCAGCTCCTCGATGATGCTGCCCAGCTGACGCCCGACAACCTCAAGAGTTTTACCGGACTCACGCTGTTCAAGGGTCTCCCCTATGCACAACACCGGAATCAAGCCACAAGCCTGTGCCGCTGCGAATTTGCGATTCAGTGTCCCATCACGCTCGCCCATGATCTGACGGCGCTCGGAGTGCCCAACAAGCACCAGGGAACAACCTGCATCAACCAGCTGACTCGGTGCAATCTCACCGGTCAAAGCACCTTGCATGGATTCCACCGCAGAGTTCTGCGCGCCGACCTGGATCGACTTGCCTTTCAAGCCATCAATCACTTGATTGATATACAAGCAAGGCGGGAATACCGCGACATCAACACCGCTAGGCAAGGCCAAGTGACGAAGGCCATTGATCAGCTCAGCGACACTGGCGCGGGTACCGTGCATCTTCCAGTTACCAGCTACCATAGTGCGACGCATGCTGTACCTCGTCGGTCAAAGTGGGCGCAGATGTTACCCAACCACATCATCACTGGCAAGCCGAATTCAGGCGCAAACTTCAGTTACCAGTTTTGCCAGCTCTTCGGCATAGCCGCGAACCTGTGTTTCGTCCTCGCCTTCGACCATGACACGCACTAAAGGCTCTGTGCCCGACTTGCGCAACAAGACCCGGCCACGACCCGCCATGGCGGCAGTGACACGCTCGCTGGCCTCTTTCACAGCCGGATGCTCGATAGGGTTGTCACCGCCTGCAAAGCGCACGTTGAGCAGTACTTGAGGGCACTTGCGCAGCGCCTGCCGTGCCTGGGCCAGGCTTTCTTCGCGACGACGCAGCGCCAGCAGCACTTGCAGCGCCGCGATGATCGCATCCCCGGTAGTCGTGTGCTGGAAGCAGACGATATGCCCGGAGTTTTCACCACCCACCTGCCAATTACGCTCCAGCAGATCAGCGATCACGTAGCGGTCACCGACATTGGCACGCACAAACGGAACACCCAGATCTGCCAGGGCCAGCTCCAGGCCAAGATTGCTCATCAAGGTGCCGACGACCCCGCCCTGCAGCTTGTTACGCTCGTGCAAGTCACGGGCAATGATGAATAACAGGTCATCACCATCAACAATTGCACCCGTATGATCGACCATCAAGACCCGATCACCATCACCATCGAACGCGATACCCAGGTCAGCATGCTCAGCCAGCACAGCCGCCTGCAACTGCCCCATATGGGTCGAGCCGCAATTGTCGTTGATGTTCAAGCCATTCGGCTGGGCGGACAGCACAGTAACGTCTGCGCCAAGCTCTTTGAACACGCTCGGCGCCACCTTGTAGGTCGCACCGTGAGCGCAGTCGATGACGACTTTCAGCCCGGCAAAATTGGTACTGCTCGGCACGCTGCTTTTGCAGAATTCAATGTAACGACCAGAAGCGTCGTTAATCCGCGACACCTTACCCAGCTTGCTCGATTCGACGACGGTCATCGGCGCATCCAGCAACTCTTCGATCATGTGCTCGATCTCGTCCGGCAGCTTGGTGCCCTGGCCCGAGAAGAACTTGATACCGTTGTCATCGTGAGGATTGTGCGAAGCACTGATCACAATACCGGCTTCAGCGTGGAAGGTCCGCGTCAGGTAAGCGATCGCTGGCGTAGGCATCGGCCCCAGCAGCATCACATCGGCGCCAGCAGCGGACAGCCCTGCCTCCAGCGCCGACTCAAACATATAACCCGAGATACGCGTGTCCTTGCCCACCAGGATGCGGCAGGCACCCATGCTGCGGAACGCCATACCGGCAGCCCAGCCCAGCTTGAGCATGAAATCGGGAGTAATCGGGAATTCGCCGACCCGACCGCGAATGCCATCGGTGCCAAAATACTTTTTAGTCATAAGTGCTCCATCATTCTTATTCGGCTGATTCAACCGCTGCGATCATTCGCACCACATCTATCGTCTCGGCCACGTCATGCACGCGCAAAATACGTGCACCCTTGACCACGGCAAGTGCCGCAAGTGCCAGGCCGCCATGCAGCCGCTCACCCACCGGACGATTCAACGCCAGACCTATCATGCTCTTACGCGAAACCCCGACCAACAAAGGGCGACCAAGGGCATGCAGGGATTCCATATGCTTGAACAGGCTTAAATTGTGCTGCAAGGTCTTGGCAAAACCAAATCCGGGATCGAGGATTATCCGCTCGGGGGCAATCCCCACTGCGGCGCATTGAGCCATGCGCTCGGCAAGGAAATCTTTCACTTCACCGACCAGGTCGTCGTAATGCGGGTCGTCCTGCATGGTGCCCGGCTCACCGAGCATATGCATCAGGCAAACCGGCACCCCCGTGGCGGCAGCCGCATCCAGAGCACCATCGCGCTGCAGGGAACGCACATCGTTGATCAACCCTGCGCCCAACCGCGCGGTTTCACGCATGACAGCCGGTGTCGAGGTGTCGACAGAGATGATCACATCCAGCTCTCGATGAATGCGCTCGACAATCGGCGCAACACGCTCCAACTCCTCAAGGGGAGAAACCGCGCGAGCCCCGGGACGGGTCGACTCGCCGCCCACGTCAATCAACGTCGCCCCGGCAGCCACCATGGCTTCCGCATGGCGCAACGCAGCATCAAGCTGACTGAAGCGACCGCCATCGGAAAAAGAGTCAGGGGTTACGTTAAGAATGCCCATCACGTGCGTACGGGCCAAATCAAGAACCCGGCTGCCGCAAGGCAACCGGGTCGAGGACAACGCAGAAGTCATTTCAAACCTTAATGGTCAGCAGCCGGGCCGCCGATTGGAGCTTCAGGGCGTTCGTTCTGTACCACTGGAGGCGTGCCCGAAGTACCCGAACCACCTTCCCAATCGCGAGGCTCGCGAGGCGTACGACCGGCCATGATGTCGTCAATCTGATCGGCATCAATGGTCTCGTACTTCATCAGGGCGTCAGCCATGGCGTCGAGCTTGTCGCGGTTATCGGTGAGGATCTGCTTGGCCGTGCCATAGCACTGGTCAATGATGCTGCGCACTTCGGAGTCGATCAGCTTGGCTGTCTCACCAGAGAAGCTGGCCGCTTGACCGCCACCACCGCGACCCAGGAATACTTCGCCTTCCTCCTCGGCATACATCAAAGGACCGAGTTTTTCCGACAGTCCCCACTTGGTCACCATGTTCCGTGCAATCTGACTCGCACGCATGATGTCGTTGGACGCGCCGGTGGTAACACCATCAAAGCCCAAGGTCATCTCTTCAGCGATCCGGCCGCCATACAGCGAGCAGATCTGGCTGATCAAGGCGCGCTTGGAGAGGCTGTAGCGATCCTCTTCCGGCAGGAACATGGTAACGCCCAGCGCCCGGCCACGAGGAATGATCGACACTTTGTAGACCGGGTCATGCTCAGGCACGACGCGACCAACAATGGCGTGACCAGCTTCGTGATAGGCAGTGTTCTGCTTCTCTTTCTCGGACATGACCATGGACTTGCGCTCGGCGCCCATCATGATCTTGTCTTTCGCCAGTTCGAACTCTTTCATTTCAACGATGCGCTTGCCGGTACGTGCGGCAAACAGCGACGCTTCGTTCACCAGGTTGGCAAGGTCAGCACCGGAGAAGCCTGGAGTACCACGGGCAATCACGGCCGGAGCCACGTCGTCGCCCATTGGCACTTTGCGCATGTGCACTTTCAGAATTTGCTCACGACCACGGATGTCCGGCAGACCGACCACAACCTGACGGTCGAAACGGCCCGGACGCAGCAGCGCAGGGTCGAGTACGTCTGGACGGTTGGTGGCGGCGATCACGATGATGCCGTCGTTCATTTCGAAACCATCCATCTCAACCAGCAACTGGTTAAGCGTCTGCTCACGCTCATCATGACCGCCACCCATGCCAGCGCCACGATGGCGACCAACGGCGTCGATTTCATCGATGAAGATGATGCAGGGCGCGTGTTTCTTGGCCTGTTCGAACATATCGCGAACACGGCTGGCACCGACACCGACGAACATTTCGACGAAATCGGAACCGGAAATGGTGAAGAAAGGTACTTTGGCTTCGCCGGCAATGGCCTTGGCCAGCAGGGTTTTACCGGTACCTGGCGGGCCAACCATCAGCACGCCGCGAGGAATACGGCCGCCCAGGCGCTGGAACTTGCCCGGATCACGCAGGAATTCAACCAGTTCGCCCACTTCTTCCTTCGCTTCGTCGCAACCGGCAACGTCAGCCAAGGTAGTTTTCACCTGGTCTTCGGAGAGCAGGCGTGCCTTGCTCTTGCCGAAGCTCATCGGCCCGCCCTTGCCTCCCGCACCACCTTGCATCTGGCGCATGAAGAACATGAACACGGCGATGATCACCAGGATGGGGAAGCTGGCCACCAGGAGCTGGGTCCAGATGCTCTGCTGCTCAGGCTGCTTGCCCTCGACGACTACGTGGTTATCTACCAGGTCACCGATCAGGCCATTGTCCTGGATTGCCGGACGGATGGTCTTGAAGCTGTCGCCATCGTTGCGCTTGCCGGTAATCACGTAGCCATCAACTGCTACGCGCTCGACCTTGCCATCCTTAACTTGCTGGATGAAGTCGGAATAGTTGAGGGTCTGCGGCTCGTTAGGGCTGGAGAAGTTGTTCATCACCGTCACGAGGACAGCCGCGATGATCAACCACAGGATCAGATTCTTTGCCATATCGTTCAATTAACTACCCTCTGAAGCAAGCTCCGCTACTGGCGCGTGCTTCGCATGATATTCACCGGCCTAACTTACTACATTACCTACAACTCTGGCAGGCGCCGTCTGTAACCCTTTGTGAAACTTTGACTACACAATATTCGTAAAGCTTCGTGACGAAAGCGATATAAAAAAACCTATCGCCTCCGTCAAATTTCTTAAAAACGCTCTTCACTGGCAGCGCCTTCAATGCCACGGAACCCGCGACCCAGCAAATACTGCTCACGGGACCTGTCCCGGGAAGAGTCAGGCTTGCGTGTCTGTACCTTGTCGAACAGCTTGCGGATGTTCTTGTGATACTCATCGAAGCCTTCACCCTGGAAGACCTTGACCAAGAAGTCACCACCCGGACGTAGTACCCGTCCCGCCAGATCCAGTGCCAATTCGCACAGGAACATGGCTCGCGGCATATCAACAGCCGGTAATCCACTCATATTGGGGGCCATATCGGAAATCACAAGGTCTACCTGCGAATTTCCGACCGCCTCGAGGATCTGTGCCAGCACTTCGTCCTGGGTAAAATCGCCGTGAACAAAGGTCACGTCGGGGATGCTGTCCATTTCCAGGATATCGGAAGCGATCAAACGACCTTGCCCACCAATCAGACGACTGGTCACCTGGGACCAGCCACCAGGGGCGGCACCCAGGTCGATAACACTCATGCCGGGGCGGATCAACTTGTCCTTTTCCTGGATCTCCAGCAGCTTGTAGCTGGCCCGGGAACGGTAGCCATCCTTTTGCGCCATTTTGACGTAAGGGTCGTTGAAATGCTCTTGCAGCCACTTAAGGCTAGTTTTGGAACGGGCCACGGGCCACCTCGAAAATAAAACGGGTCGTGATTAACTGGGCGGTCCCGGACTCGCTCGGGTAAACTGGCCGCCGCTTTTTACAAGATCAGACGCAGGGGTCAGATTATGCCGCTCACTCAAGAGCAGAAGAAACAGTACAAATCCATTGGCCACCATCTGAAACCAGTTTTGATTGTGGCTGACAACGGTTTGACTGAAGGTGTGTTAGCCGAGCTTGAACGCGCATTGGGCGATCACGAGCTGATCAAGATCAAGGTCAGCATCCTTGATCGCGAGGCGCGCCTGGCAGCCATTGCAGAACTGTGCAAGGCTGGCAAAGCGGACCTGGTTCAGGTCATCGGCAAGATGGCACTGCTGTATCGCAAGAACTTCAGCGCCAACAAGCAACTGTCGAACGTACACCGCTTCAAGTGAAACAAGGGTCACGGGCGTGCTTCGCACGCCCTGCCGCTCCATCCTGGCGCCGGCTGTACAACCAGCACCAATCCGGAAAACCCTAGCACAAGATAGCTGAACAGCTGCCAGCGCAACGCTTCCGGCAGAAAGATGCGTACCACGCAAAACATCGCGCACGCATACAGCGCCATCAACAGCAGTTGCCCGCGAATATCCCGCCACATACTCTCCAAGCCTTCGGCCTTGATCAGCACCAGCGCCTGAAGCGTCACGCACGCCGCTGCAAAACCCACCAGCAACGCGCTTAATAATCCGCTGACCTCATCGATCAGCAACGGTGCCAGGCCAATCAGGCCCAGCGCCGGCAGTACACCAATATGTAACAGCCATAGGCCGCCAACCCAAAGCATCTGGGCAAACTGCCAAAGCATGGCGCCCGCACGAAGCGGGCGCCGTCTTTCAGATGTGACGAACTTCGACAATCTCGTACTCGATCACGCCACCAGGCGTCTTGACGGCCACCACATCACCCTCTTCCTTGGCAATCAAGGCGCGGGCCAGCGGCGAACCGACGGAGATCTTGCCGAGTTTGAAGTCGGCCTCGTCTTCACCCACGATGTGGTAAACCACGCTTTCGTCAGTCTCGACGTTGGCGATTTCCACGGTGGTGCCGAAAATCACCTTGCCGGTATGCGGGATGGTCGTGACGTCGATAACCACCGAGTTCTGCAGGCGGCCTTCGATGTCACGGATCCGCGCCTCGACCATACCTTGCTGCTCACGGGCAGCATGGTATTCAGCGTTTTCCTTCAGGTCGCCCAATTCCCGGGCCGTACCGATGTCCTGGCTCAGCTTCGGACGGACGACCTTGGTCAGGTGGGCGTGTTCTTCTTCCAGGGCTTTTGCGCCCTGGACGGTCATTGGGTATTTGATCATGCCTTCAATCCTGCGTGTAGATCCTGCAAGCGACGCACGGTTTTTTCAGGACCGAACTTGAGCGCTTCGCAGATAGCTTCGCCAGCAGCAATGGTAGTGGTGCAGTAGATCTTGTGCTGCAAGGCGTTACGACGAATGGAGTAGGAGTCCGCGATCGACTGACGACCTTCAGTGGTGTTGATGATCAGGGTGACTTCGTCATTCTTGATCATGTCGACCACGTGTGGACGGCCTTCCGTCACCTTGTTCACGCGACGTACTTTCAGGCCGGCAGCCTCGATCAGCTTGGCGGTCCCGGCAGTAGCCACGACTTCGAAACCCAAGTTGATCAGATCACGGGCCACGCCTGCAACCAGTGGCTTGTCATCATCACGTACGCTGATGAACGCAGTACCGCCGGTCGGCAGCACTTCGCTGGCGCCCATCTGGGCTTTGGCGAATGCCTCACCGAAGGTATCGCCCACGCCCATCACTTCACCGGTGGACTTCATCTCTGGGCCCAGGATCGGGTCCACGCCAGGGAATTTGGCGAATGGGAACACCGCCTCTTTCACACTGTAGAAGTTCGGAATGATTTCCTTGGTGAAGCCGATTTCCTTCAAGGTCTTGCCGGCCATCACACGGGCAGCAATCATCGCCAGGGAAACACCGATGCACTTGGAAACAAACGGCACGGTACGCGAAGCGCGCGGGTTGACTTCGATGACGTAGATGTCTTCGCCTTGCAGCGCCAACTGTACGTTCATAAGGCCGACCACGCCCAGCTCCAGGGCCATTTTCTTGACCTGTTCGCGCATCTCGTCCTGGATGTGTGCAGGCAGCGAGTAGGGCGGCAGCGAGCACGCGGAGTCACCGGAGTGAACGCCAGCCTGTTCGATGTGCTGCATGATCGCGCCGATCACCACGTCGGTGCCGTCGCAGACCGCATCCACGTCCATCTCGATGGCGCAGTTGAGGAAGTGGTCCAGCAGCACGGGGCTGTCGTTGGACACTTTTACCGCATCACGCAGGTAACGCTTGAGCTCGTCTTCTTCGTAGACGATTTCCATCGCCCGGCCGCCCAGTACGTAGGACGGACGCACCACCAGCGGATAACCAATCTTGCTGGCCGCGCGGATCGCTTCGTCTTCGCTGCGCACGGTGGCGTTTGGCGGCTGACGCAGGTTCAGACGCTCAACCATCTGCTGGAAGCGCTCACGGTCTTCAGCACGGTCGATAGCGTCAGGGCTGGTGCCGATGATCGGTACGCCAGCGGCTTCAAGTGCGCGAGCCAGTTTCAACGGGGTTTGGCCGCCGTACTGGACGATCACGCCTTTTGGCTTCTCGACGCGACAGATTTCCAGTACATCTTCCAGCGTTACCGGCTCGAAGTACAGACGGTCGGAGGTGTCGTAGTCGGTGGAAACAGTTTCCGGGTTGCAGTTGACCATGATGGTCTCGTACCCGTCTTCGCGCAGGGCGAGAGCGGCGTGTACGCAGCAATAATCGAATTCGATGCCTTGGCCGATACGGTTTGGACCGCCACCCAGGATCATGATTTTGTCGCGGCCCGACGGCGCTGCTTCGCACTCTTCCTCGTAGGTGGAGTACATATACGCGGTGTCGGTGGCGAACTCGGCCGCACAGGTATCAACGCGCTTGTAGACCGGGAAGATATCCAGCTTGTGGCGATGCGTGCGCAGGTTCTTCTCGGTCACGCCCAGCAGCTTGGCCAAACGCATATCGGAGAAGCCTTTGCGCTTGAGGCGGAACATCAGGTCGCGGTCGATAGAGGACAGGCCGAGGGTCTTGACCTTCTCTTCTTCCTTGATCAGATCTTCGATCTGCACCAGGAACCACGGATCGATCATGTTCATGCCGAAGATGTCTTCGACGGTCATGCCGGCGCGGAAAGCATCGGCCACGTACCAGATACGCTCGGCACCCGGCACGGTCAGCTCGCGCTTGAGCACGCTCATGCTTTCCGGATTGCTCAGGTCGAGCTTCTCATCCAGACCGCAAACACCCACTTCCAGGCCGCGCAGGGCTTTCTGCAGGGACTCCTGGAAGGTCCGGCCAATGGCCATGACTTCACCGACCGACTTCATCTGAGTGGTCAGGCGGGCGTCGGCTTTCGGGAACTTCTCGAAAGCGAAGCGTGGCAGCTTGGTGACGACATAGTCGATCGACGGCTCGAAGGAGGCCGGCGTTGCGCCGCCGGTGATTTCGTTCTGCAGTTCGTCCAAGGTGTAACCGATCGCCAACTTGGCAGCGATGCGCGCAATCGGGAAGCCGGTAGCTTTCGATGCCAGCGCCGAAGAACGCGATACACGCGGGTTCATCTCGATCACAACCATGCGGCCAGTGTCCGGGCAGATGCCGAACTGGACGTTGGAGCCACCGGTTTCCACGCCGATCTCACGCAGCACCGCCAACGAGGCGTTACGCATGATCTGGTATTCCTTGTCCGTCAGGGTCTGTGCTGGCGCAACAGTGATCGAGTCACCGGTGTGCACGCCCATCGGGTCAAAGTTTTCGATGGAACAGACGATGATGCAGTTGTCCTTCTTATCGCGGACAACCTCCATCTCATACTCTTTCCAACCGATCAGGGATTCGTCGATCAGCAGCTCTTTGGTCGGCGACAAGTCCAGGCCGCGGGCGCAGATTTCTTCGAATTCTTCACGGTTGTAGGCGATACCCCCGCCGGTGCCGCCCATGGTGAAGGACGGACGGATGATGCACGGAAAGCCCAGGCGTTCGAGGACCGCATTGGCCTCTTCCATGCTGTGGGCGATACCGGAACGCGGGCAATCAAGGCCGATGGATTTCATGGCCTTGTCGAAACGCGAACGGTCTTCAGCCTTGTCGATGGTGTCGGCATTGGCGCCGATCATCTCTACGCCGAACTTCTCCAGGACGCCTTCGCGCTCCAGGTCCAGTGCGCAGTTCAGGGCGGTCTGGCCACCCATGGTTGGCAGCAGCGCGTCCGGACGTTCTTTCTCGATGATCTTGGCAACGGTCTGCCACTTGATCGGCTCGATGTAGGTGGCGTCGGCCATGTCCGGGTCGGTCATGATGGTGGCCGGGTTGGAGTTCACCAGGATGACGCGGTAACCCTCTTCGCGCAGGGCTTTACAGGCCTGCGCGCCGGAGTAGTCGAATTCGCAGGCCTGGCCGATCACGATCGGGCCAGCGCCGAGAATCAGGATGCTTTTTATGTCTGTACGTTTTGGCATGGGTTTGTCACTCAAATCCGCAGGTCAGTCGGCAAGCCGTCTTGAACAATCTTTGAAGAGCCCGAGGGGGCCGCCGGTTTCCCGGGCCACCCTCGGGCCGCTCACTTAGCGTCGCTTGGCCATCTCATTGATGAAACGGTCGAACAGCGGCGCTACGTCGTTCGGGCCCGGGCTTGCTTCAGGGTGGCCCTGGAAGCTGAACGCGCTCTTGTCGGTGCGCTCGATGCCTTGCAGGGAACCGTCGAACAGCGACTTGTGAATCGCCCGGACGTTGCCCGGCAAGGTCGCTTCATCCACCGCAAAACCGTGGTTCTGGCTGGTGATCATCACGATGCCAGTGTCCAGATCCTGTACCGGGTGGTTGGCACCGTGGTGGCCGTGCCCCATTTTCAGGGTCTTGGCGCCGGAGGCCAGGGCCAGCAATTGGTGGCCGAGGCAGATACCAAATACCGGGATCTCGGCTTCCAGCACTTCCTTGATCGCCTTGATGGCATAGTCGCAGGGCTCCGGGTCACCCGGGCCGTTGGACAGGAACACACCGTCCGGCTGCAGGGCCAGCACATCGCTGGCTGGGGTTTGCGCCGGCACCACGGTCACGCGGCAACCGCGCTCGACCAGCATGCGCAGGATGTTGTGCTTGATACCGTAGTCGTAGGCCACAACGTGGTACGGCAACTCGGAAGCTTCGATGGTCGCGTGGCTGTCGGTCTTCAAGTCCCAGACAGTGGAGCGCCACTCGTACTTTTCCTTGGTGCTGACGACTTTCGCCAGGTCCATGCCTTTCAGGCCAGGGAAACCTTGAGCCGCTGCAATCGCTGCTTCTTCGGAGATGTTGTCACCGGCCATGATGCAGCCGTTCTGCGAACCTTTTTCACGCAGGATGCGTGTCAGGCGACGCGTATCGATACCGGCGATCGCCACAACGTTGTTGGCTTTCAGGTAATCGGACAGGGACATCGTGTTACGCCAGTTGCTCGCTACCAGTGGCAGGTCACGAATGACCAGGCCAGCCGACCAGACACGATCAGACTCGGCATCTTCCGGTGTAGTACCGGTGTTGCCGATGTGCGGATAGGTCAGGGTAACGATCTGTTGGGCGTAGGAAGGATCAGTAAGGATTTCCTGATAGCCGGTCATGGCGGTGTTGAACACCACCTCTCCAACGGTCTGACCGTCGGCTCCAATGGCTTCGCCGCGAAAAATGCTGCCATCAGCAAGGGCGAGTATGGCTGGCTTAGTCAAGAAGACCTCCCGTAAATAAAGCCTGAAAGGGCGATCGCAGGTTGTAAAAAAGCGGAGTGACGTATGGACACGTCACCCCGCTTCTTCACTGAATTATTCTGCGCGCTTTTAGTGGACACACTAAAGCTGTAGCTTACAGAAAAAGGCTTTTTTGGTCCACCGCTAATGAGCCTTAAAGGCAGGGGAATGCGACAGGACGTCGCTTAGCGGGTAAAAACGGGGCCTTAGGATATTCCTGAGACCCCGTTTTAGCTACTTCTTAATGCAGATCCAGCACGTCACGCATGTCGTACAAGGCCGGCGTACGACCGTCCAGCCACAGCGCCGCACGTACGGCACCCTTGGCGAACGTCATGCGGCTCGACGCCTTGTGGGTGATCTCAAGACGCTCACCCTCGGTCGCGAACAGTACGGTGTGATCGCCCACCACGTCACCGCCGCGAACGGTGGCAAAACCGATGGTGTCATGGGCGCGAGCCCCGGTATGGCCTTCACGACCATACACCGCCACCTTCGACAGATCCCGCCCAAGGGCATCGGCAATCGCCTCACCCATGCGCAACGCCGTACCCGACGGCGCATCGATCTTGTGCCGGTGATGAGTCTCGATGATCTCGATGTCAGCCTCATCACCCATCACGCGCGCTGCCATATCGAGCAACTTCAGCGACAGATTGACGCCGACGCTGAAGTTGGCCGCGAACACGATAGGAATATCCTTGCCCGCCTCCACCAGCAGCTGCTTTTGCTCGGCGCTCAAACCCGTAGTGCCGATCACCATGGCCTTGCCCGCCTTGCGGCAGAAAGCCAGGTTTTTCAGCATCACGTCCGGCAGGGTGAAGTCGATCAGCACGTCGAACTCGTCGGCAACCTGCTCCAGATTGCCGGACAACGAAACGCCGATCCGCCCCAAGGACGCCAACTCACCCGCGTCCGCACCAATCAAGGTGCTGCCGGGACGAACAATCGCCGCCGTCAACCCGGAGGCCGGCGAGCGGGCCTGCACAGCCTCGACCAGGGTCTTGCCCATACGCCCGGCAGCGCCCATCACCGCGATACGTCGCATACTCACTTCCTTACAGGTCGCCGAAGAAACGCTTTACGCCTTCGAACCAGCCAGTGGTTTTTGGCGAATGGGTATCATCGCCGGCCAGGGAGCTGCGGAATTCTTCCAGCAGTTCGCGCTGACGACGCCCCAGATTCACCGGAGTCTCTACCGCCACACGGCACATCAAGTCACCAGCACCACCACCACGCACCGGCGCTACGCCTTTGCCGCGGATACGGAACTGCTTGCCGGTCTGCGTACCCTCAGGAATCTTCAGCTTGACCCGACCGTCCAGCGTCGGAATCTCAAGCTCGCCACCCAGGGCCGCGTCGACAAAGCTGATCGGCACTTCACAGAACAGATGCTTGCCATCACGCTGGAAGATCGAGTGCTCGCGCACATTGATCACCACGTACAGGTCGCCCGTCGGGCCGCCCTGAGTGCCCGCCTCGCCTTCACCCGACAGACGAATGCGATCACCGGTATCAACACCCGCCGGCACTTTCACCGAGAGGGTCTTGTACTCTTCGACACGCCCTTCGCCGTGGCAGGACTCGCATGGATCGGAAATAATCTTGCCCTGGCCATGGCAGCGCGGGCAGGTTTGCTGCACCGAGAAGAAGCCTTGCTGCATGCGCACTTGGCCGATACCGCCGCAAGTCGGGCAAGTGATCGGCGAGGAGCCTTTCTTGGCGCCCGAACCGTCGCACGGCTTGCAATTGACCAGCGTCGGAACACGGATATTGACGCTGGTGCCACGCACCGCTTCTTCCAGGTTCAGTTCCAGGGTGTAACGCAGGTCGCTGCCACGCTGGGCACCGCCACGCTGGCCACCACGGCCGCCACCAAAGAAGTCGCTGAACACGTCGCCGAAAATATCGGAGAAGTTCTGGCCACCAAAACCCGCACCGCCACCGCCCATACTTGGGTCGACACCGGCATGGCCGTACTGATCGTACGCCGCACGCTTGTTTGGATCACACAGGCATTCGTAGGCCTCGTTGGCCTCTTTGAACAGCTCTTCGGATTCTTTGCTATCCGGATTACGGTCCGGGTGGTGCTTCATTGCCAGGCGACGGTAAGCCTTTTTCAGGTCCGCCTCGCTGGAGCCGCGCTCCACACCCAACACTTCGTAATAGTCACGCTTTGCCATAAGTCTTTGCACTCTTAAGGACGTCCGGCAAAACCCTCCTGAGCCTTGCCAAACTCGTTGAGCCCCAATACAGGCCCGGACCCAACTCACGTCAATTCAACGATCCTGGTCGTTACTGCTTTCAACCGGAAACCGGCCAAAAACGCGGTGACTGTCGTCCGGAAAGCAGGAGCATTCCCGATCACACCGCCAGCATCCGAGCGTTGTCGCATGCTGTAAAAATTCGCGTACCCCAGACACGCCAACGCGGGAGCAAGCTCCCGCGCGGCGACATCCTACCAGTCACCGCTTGTGAGCGGTCAACCGGGCGACCAAGTTACTTGTGGTCTTTGACTTCTTCGAACTCGGCATCGACAACGTCGTCGTGCTTGGCTTCAGGTTCTGCCTGGTGTGCAGCACCGTCAGCCGGCTGGCCTTGTTCGGCGTACATTTTCTGAGCCACTGGCGCAGAGACTTTCGACAGTTCTTCAACCTTGGCTTCGATAGCAGCCTTGTCGTCGCCTTTAACGGCGGCTTCCAGGGCAACTACTGCGGCTTCGATTGCAGTTTTCTCTTCGGCAGTCACTTTGTCGCCAGCGTCAGCGATCATTTTGCGCGTCGAGTGAACCAGTGCATCACCCTGGTTGCGGGCAGCGGCCAGCTCTTCGAACTTGCGGTCTTCGTCAGCGTTGGCTTCAGCATCACGGATCATCTGCTGAATTTCTTCCTCGGACAGACCCGAGTTTGCCTTGATCACGATCGACTGAGTCTTGCCGGTGGCCTTGTCTTTGGCGCCTACGTGCAGAATGCCGTTGGCGTCGATGTCGAAGGTCACTTCAATTTGTGGCACGCCACGTGGTGCTGGCGGAATCTCGGCCAGGTCGAACTTGCCCAAAGACTTGTTCTGACCAGCTTGCTTACGCTCACCTTGCAGCACGTGAATGGTCACGGCGCCCTGGTTGTCGTCGGCAGTCGAGAACACTTGCGATTTCTTGGTAGGAATCGTGGTGTTTTTCTCGATCAGCGCAGTCATCACGCCACCCATGGTTTCGATACCCAGGGTCAGCGGGCTGACGTCCAGCAGCAGAACGTCTTTCACGTCGCCGGCCAATACCGCGCCCTGGATGGCAGCACCCATGGCAACCGCTTCGTCCGGGTTCACGTCTTTACGTGCTTCTTTACCGAAGAACTCGGTCACCAGCTTCTGAACCAGTGGCATACGGGTCTGACCGCCGACCAGGATCACGTCGTTGATCGCGCCAACGTCGATACCCGAGTCTTTCAGCGCAATGCGGCAAGGCTCGATGGTGCGTTGAACCAGGTCTTCTACCAGCGACTCCAGCTTGGCGCGGGAGATTTTCACGTTCAAGTGCTTAGGACCAGTGGCATCTGCAGTGATGTACGGCAGGTTCACGTCGGTCGAATTGCTCGAAGACAGTTCGATCTTGGCTTTCTCAGCGGCTTCTTTCAGGCGCTGCATGGCCAGCGGGTCACCTTTGAGGTTCATGCCGCTTTCTTTCTTGAATTCGTCAACGAGGTAGTCGATCAGACGAATGTCAAAGTCTTCACCGCCCAGGAACGTGTCACCGTTGGTGGCCAACACTTCGAACTGGTGCTCGCCATCGACTTCAGCGATTTCGATCACGGAAACGTCGAAGGTACCGCCACCCAGGTCGTAAACGATGACGGTGTGGTCGCCCTTGGCCTTGTCCATACCGTAGGCCAGAGCGGCTGCGGTTGGTTCGTTGATGATACGTTTTACGTCCAGGCCAGCAATACGGCCGGCGTCTTTGGTCGCCTGGCGCTGGCTGTCGTTGAAGTAGGCCGGAACGGTGATCACCGCTTCAGTCACGGCCTCACCGAGGTAGTCTTCGGCGGTTTTCTTCATCTTTTTCAAGATTTCAGCCGAGATTTGTGGCGGCGACATTTTCTGGCCGTTCACTTCAACCCAGGCGTCACCGTTGTCAGCCTTGGCGATTTTGTACGGGACCATCTTGATGTCTTTCTGTACGACTTCTTCGTCGAACTTACGACCGATCAGACGCTTCACCGCATAGAGGGTGTTATGCGGATTGGTCACAGCTTGACGCTTGGCGGACTGGCCAACCAGAATTTCGCCGTCGTTGGCGTAAGCCACGATGGACGGGGTGGTGCGTGCGCCTTCGGCGTTTTCAATAACTTTGGATACGCCGTTTTCCAGCACGGAGACGCAGGAGTTGGTAGTCCCCAGGTCGATACCGATAATTTTGCCCATGATTTACTCTCCCGAAACTTAGGTTTTGTTGCCACAGCAGTGGTGGCTAACTGCGGCAGTACTTAAACGCTTGACTTATAGATGGGGCCGTTACGACTTATTTCAAGCCTGCTCATCAATAGAAGGTGCAACCGGTGCAGGAGCCTTGCTCACTACAACCATTGCCGGGCGCAACAAGCGACCGTTGAGCTGGTAACCCTTCTGGAACACCTTCAACACGCTGTTCGGCTCAAGATCAGCGTTTTCCTGCATCGCCATCGCTTGATGATGCTCGGCATTGAACGGCTCGCCGCCTTGTGGATCGATGGCTTCCAGCTGATAACGCTTCAGGGTGTCCTGGAACATTTTCAGGGTCAGTTCGATCCCTTCGCGCATTGGGCGGATGTTTTCGTCATCCGGGTTGGACAACTCAAGGCCACGCTCCAGGCTGTCGATGATCGGCAGCAGATCACCGGCAAATTTTTCCAGCGCGAACTTGTGAGCCTTTTCTACATCCTGCTCGGCGCGGCGGCGGACGTTCTGCAGATCAGCGGCAACACGCAACGATTGATCCTGCGCGCCTGCCAACTGCTCTTCGAGCACTTGCACACGAACTGCCAGGTCTTCACCTGCGGCCTGGTTGGCGTCTGGATTTTGCGTATCCTGCGTCTGTTCGTCAGCCATAGATTTCTCCTTTCAAAATCATGCGCGAACTCGACTCGCGCTTCTGTTCCGGTATATGGGGCCACAATTTTCAGGTTCAAGGGCAGGGCCGCTACCAAAAGTCTTTCAGTTGTCCTGGATCAATTTCTGCCGATCATTCCCTGTCGCACTTAAAAAGACAGTTATTCAAGCAAATCGGACTAAGCATCAGGATTGTCACCCCCAAACAAAACACTGTATAAATAACCAGACCTAAAGCCTGGGAGCGGCCGTCATGCTGGTGCACCTGTCCGTACATAACTACGCCATCGTTGAACATCTGGATCTTGAACTGGATCGCGGGATGAGCGTAATCACAGGCGAAACCGGCGCCGGCAAGTCGATCATGCTCGACGCCCTGGGCCTGACCCTCGGCGACCGAGCCGACAGCGGCGTGGTTCGCCCTGGCGCCGACAAAGCCGACATCCTCGCCACCTTCGACCTGGCCGACATCCCGGAAGCCGAGGCCTGGCTTGCCGAGCGCGACCTTAATAATGAAGGCCCATGCATCCTGCGCCGGGTGATCACTGCCGAAGGGCGCTCCCGCGGCTATATAAATGGCACACCCTGCCCCCTCGGCGACTTGAAAGCCCTGGGCGAACTGCTGATCGACATCCACAGCCAGCATGAACACCAGTCCCTGCTGAAAACCGACACCCATCGCCGGCTTCTCGACGAATACGCCGGCGCCACTGACCTTGCGCGCCAAGTGCAACTGGCCGCGCAACGCTGGCGCCAGACCCGCCAGGAGCTGGAGCGCCTCTCCAACTCCGGCGATGAGCAGCGTGCCCGCCACCAATTGCTCAGCTACCAACTGGAAGAGCTGGAAAGCCTGGGGCTCGGCGAGACAGAGCTGGAGCAACTGGAACAGGAACACAAGAACCTCACCAACGCCGAAACCCTGCTGGGCATCTGCCGGCAAGTGGTGGAGCAGTGCAGCGAAAGTGATTCCGGCAATGTGCTCAACGCCCTGACGGCCAGCCTCAATCGCCTGTCCAGCGTGAACAACGCCTCCGGATCACTGAATGAAGCCACCACACTGCTGACCAGTGCGCAAATTCAGGTAGAAGAAGCCGTGGGCGAGCTGAACCGCTTCCTCGATCACTTCGATGCCGACCCGGCACGCTTGCAAGATATAGAAGAGCGCCTGGACACCATCTATACCTTGGCGCGCAAACACCGGATCCAGCCGACCGAAGTAGCAACCATGCAGCAAAAGCTGCTGGATGAAATCGAAACCCTGAACGCCAACGATGAATCCATCGAGCGACTGGGTGAAGAACTAGCGTCGTTTGCTCGCCATTATCAAGAGAAAGCCCGAGAACTCAGCGACCTGCGCCATCAGGCAGCGACAGGCCTGGCCAGTGCAGTGGAACAAGAGATCCAGCGTCTGGGCATGCCCGGCGGGCGTTTCACCATCGAGCTGCACACCAACACCAGCAATGAGCTGCTGCCCAATGGCCTTGAACAGGTAGAGCTGCTGGTCAGCGCAAACCCGGGCCAGCCACTGAAGGCACTGGCAAAAGTAGCGTCCGGTGGCGAGCTGTCACGGATCAGCTTGGCGATCCAGGTGATCACCGCCCAAACCTCACGCGTGCCAACGCTGGTATTCGACGAAGTGGACGTAGGCATCGGCGGCCCGACTGCCGAGATCGTTGGCCAGCTGCTGCGCCGATTGGGCGATCGTGGCCAGGTGTTGACCGTTACTCACTTGCCACAAGTAGCTGCCCAAGGGCATCAACACTTGTTCGTGCACAAGGTACGTGGCAGCGATGCGACCCATACCGCCGTGTCCAAGCTGAACAAGACCGAACGGGTAGAAGAAGTGGCACGGATGCTCGGTGGCATTGACCTGACCAAGGAGTCCTTGGCTCACGCGAAGAAAATGGTGGTCACCGCGAAGGTCTGAAGCCCGGCTTACTGAGTATTTTCTTTCTTATAGAAAGCACGAAGGCGACCCTAGGGTCGCCTTCGATCGTTTCGCAGAGCGAATCTGCGTAGCTTTCTTACTTTTTCTTACGTATGTAGAGAACCAGATTGTGGTCCACCAAATCGAATCCATGCTGCTCAGCAATCATGTGCTGGAGCTTCTCGATTTCCGGACTGGTGAACTCGATAACCTCATTGGTATCCAGGTCAACCATGTGGTCGTGATGACCGCCGTCAGCCAATTCGAACACTGCATGACCGCCGTCGAAATTATGACGAACCACCAGTCCTGCTGCTTCAAACTGGGTCAGTACACGGTAAACCGTGGCCAGGCCGACGTCCTCGTTAGACTCCATCAGCGCCTTGTATACATCCTCGGCACTCATGTGGCGCTGCTCAGCAGAATCGAGCATTTGTAGAATCTTGACTCGTGGCAGAGTCACTTTAAGACCGGCTTTGCGTAGTTCGCTATTTTCAACCATGGTTAGCTTTCTCGCGGATGCTGCTTCGCAGCTTCTCTTAATACGGGTATGATCGGCGTTTACGTTGTCCCAGCCAAGATAGTGGAAGTCGCCCACCGATGCAAAACACCAAGCTCTTGCTAACCAGTTTCACCTTTGTGGGACTGCTCGCACTCGCCGGTTGTTCATTCCCCGGGGTTTACAAAATCGACATCCAGCAGGGCAATGTCGTCACGCAGGACATGATAGACCAGTTACGCCCGGGAATGACCCGACGGCAAGTACGGTTTATCATGGGCAATCCCCTGCTGACCGACACATTCCATGCCGATCGCTGGGATTATCTCTATAGCATCCAACCTGGTGGCGGTGAACGCCAACAGGAGCGGGTCAGTGTCATCTTCAATGGCAATGACCAGCTCGTCAGCCTGTCGGGGGACTTCAAACCGGGTGTAAGCCGCGATGAAGCCTTGCTGGGCAAGGACAACGGCACCACTGCTCCTGCGCCCGCGCAGAACGAGGAGAAGCCGAAGTCCGAAGTACCGGCCAAGCCTGGCTCCTTGCTGGACGAGATCCAGAAAGGCGTCGACGGCGTACAGACCGTTCCAGTGCCGACTCCAGAACCTCTGGACTCGAGCCCGCAGTAAGTTTGTAACGCGCGATAAAAAGCCCGGCATGCCGGGCTTTTTGTTGCCTGCTGTTTAGCAAACTATGGGGTTTGCTGTTTTGCCTTGGCGGCCTTGGCCGCACGCAAGCGACGTATCTCCATCGGATCTGCCAACAATGGCCGGTAGATCTCGATTCGATCTCCAGCCTGCACAACACGCACATCAGCGTCCGCTACCACCTTGCCGAAAACCCCTAAAGGGCAACTCTCCAGACTCAGCTCCGGGAATTGCGCAGCCATTCCCGAGCCCAACACCGCCGCCCTGAGGCTGCAGCCCGGCGCTACTGCCAGGCTCATCAACACCTGGCGATCCACCGCGGCGTACACCACCTCGATTTCAATCAATGACTCAGCCATGCATTTGCTTGGCGCGTTGGCAGAACGCGTCCACCAGGGTATTCGCCGCTTGATTGAACAACGGACCCAAGGTGGCACGCACGATAGGGCCGGCATAGTCGAACGACAAATCCAGGCTGATCTTGCAGGCCTTCTCGTTCAACGCCTTGAACACCCACACACCGTGCAACTGAGTGAACGGACCTTCTTCGAGATTCATCTCGATGGACTGCCCGGGCACCAGCGTGTTGCGCGTGACAAAGTGCTGGCTCAAGCCGCCCTTCGCCACCCCCACGCTGGCAACCATATGCTCATCACTGCTCTCCAACACCTCGGCAGTCGAACACCAAGGCAGGAACTCCGGGTAACGCGCCACGTCGTTGACCAGGTCATAGAGCGCCTGCGCCGGGTAGGGCAGCAGGGCCGAACGTTGAATATGCGTCGTCATGTGAGCGTTATTTCCACAGCTGAGCGGCAAACATCGCGAAAGGGCAACAGGATTCGCGAAAGAAAAAAATCAAAAACCAGCCTGCATTGTCCGGGATTCATTCAACACGCTCAAGCACGCAGGTTGACCGTAGCCGACGCGCTCGCAACTCCCTATAATGCCGCCCCTATGGCTAAACAAAAGAAACACCCAACAGGGACCATCGCGCAAAATAAAAAGGCGCGACACGATTACTTCATCGAACATCGGTTCGAGGCTGGTCTGGTCCTGGCCGGCTGGGAAGTAAAAAGTCTGCGTGCCAGCAAGCTGCAACTGGTCGACAGTTACGTGCTGCTCAAAGACGGTGAGGCATGGCTGCTCGGCAGTCATATCACGCCGCTGATGACCGCCAGCACCCACGTGATTGCCGACCCGGTGCGCACGCGCAAGCTGCTGCTCAATGCTCGCGAGCTGGAAAAACTCCAAGCTGCCGTGCAGCAAAAAGGCTACGCCTGCGTTTGCCTGTCGTGGTACTGGAGCAAGCACCTGGTCAAGTGCGAGATCGCACTGGGCAAGGGTAAGAAGGAATACGACAAGCGTGACACCGAGCGCGAACGCGATTCCAACCGGGAATTGCAGCGTGCCGTGCGTAACAAGGGCAAGGAAGACTGATTTTCTTGTGACTTGATGTGGCCGAGGGAGCCCGCTCCCTCGACCACAACAAACGCTACATCCCCTTGCGCCGCTCCGCCCGTGCCATGCGCTGAACCTCCTGACGCACTTCTTCCAGCACTTCCTGCACATACTGCAGGTGACGTGTTGAAACCTCCCGCGCCTGCTCGGCACGCCCTTCAATAATCGCCAGGTACAGATCACGGTGCTGATTGATCAGCATGTCCCGGGTCTCGGTACGCTGCTGATACATGCCACCGATGTTGGTCACCACGTTACGCTTGAGCAGATCGAACAGCCCGCGAATGGTATGCAGCAATACCGCGTTATGGCTGGCCTCGGCGATTGCCAGGTGAAACCTCGCATCCGCCGCGCCCTCTTCCGCCCGACTCACTTCATCAGACCGCGTATAGCAATCCTGCAGCTCTTCGAAGGCCGCCGTCAGTCGCTCGCGGTCCACCTCAGTGGCGCGCAACGCTGCGTAGTACGCGCACGAAGCTTCCAGGGTCTGACGAAACTCCAAAAGGTCGCGCTGCGCCTCGGGATTATTTTCCAGCAGATGCAGCAGCGGATCGCTGAAGGTTGATCCCAGCGACTCCACCACATAATTGCCACCACCCTGACGGCTGATCAGCAAACCTTTGGCCGCCAGTTTCTGGATCGCCTCGCGCAACGACGGACGCGACACCCCGAACTGCTCAGCCAGTGCGCGCTCGGCCGGCAAGCGCTCGCCTGACTTCAGCGTGCCCTCAAGGATCATGCCCTCAAGCTGCTCGACGATATCGTCAGACAAACGGCGCTGACGCACCTGATCAAACCCCATAACTCACTCTCCACCATCCCGACCACTCGCCGGGCCCCTATTCTGGCCTATCGCCACGTATCCGGCACCTATCAGAACGCCCTTGTTTCATCCGATCAGTACCCGCTTACACCGACCTACGACCAAAGATTCACAAGCGGCAAATTGACACATCCCCCTGAAGGCTTTTAACCTAGCCAACAACGATTGTAAATTGGTAATACCAATTATCCAAATCGCCTAAGCAGTGCCTGACCAACAACAATTAGGGGCCACCCCACATGCAAACCTGGCAACAGCTCTACAGCCCGCTCGGCAGCCTCGGCCTGTCCGCACTGGCCGCCGTTATTCCCATCGTGTTTTTCTTCCTGGCCCTGGCGGTGTTCCGCCTCAAAGGCCACGTTGCGGGCAGCATTACCTTGGCACTCTCGATCCTGGTGGCGATCTTTGCCTTTCAGATGCCAGTCGACATGGCGCTCGCCGCCGCCGGTTACGGCTTTGCCTACGGCCTGTGGCCAATCGCCTGGATCATCGTCGCCGCTGTATTCCTGTACAAACTGACGGTCAAGAGCGGCCAGTTCGAGATCATCCGCAGCTCCGTCCTGTCGATTACTGACGACCAGCGCCTGCAAGTGCTGCTGATCGGCTTCTGCTTCGGCGCGTTCCTGGAAGGTGCGGCCGGCTTCGGTGCACCGGTGGCGATTACTGCCGCATTGCTGGTAGGACTGGGCTTCAACCCGCTGTACGCCGCTGGCCTGTGCCTGATTGCCAACACCGCACCCGTCGCGTTCGGCGCACTGGGGATTCCGATCATCGTGGCCGGCCAAGTGACGGGCATCGACGCGTTCAAGATCGGCGCCATGGCCGGCCGCCAATTGCCGCTACTGTCGTTGTTCGTACCGTTCTGGCTGGTGTTCATGATGGACGGCCTGCGCGGTGTCAAAGAAACCTGGCCAGCCGCACTGGTTGCGGGCCTGAGCTTCGCCGTTACTCAGTTCTTCACCTCGAACTTCATCGGCCCGGAACTGCCGGACATCACCTCGGCCCTGGCCAGCCTGATTTCCCTGACCCTGTTCCTGAAAGTCTGGCAGCCCAAGCGCAGTGCCGGCGCGCAAATCGCTGGCGCAACGTCCGGCACTGCCGTCACTGCCAGCGCCGGTGGCTTCGGCCTGCCTCGCAACACCCTGGCTTCGCCTTACAGCCTGGGGGAAATTTTCAAGGCCTGGTCGCCGTTCCTGATCCTGACTGTGCTGGTCACCATTTGGACCCTGAAGCCGTTCAAGGCGATGTTCGCCGCTGGCGGCGCGATGTACAGCTCGGTGTTCAACTTTGCGATTCCGCACCTGGATCAACTGGTGATCAAGGTTGCGCCCATCGTAGCTACGCCAACAGCCATCCCTGCGGTATTCAAGCTGGATCCGATTTCCGCGACCGGCACAGCGATTTTCTTCTCCGCCCTGGTGTCGATGCTGGTATTGAAGATCAATTTCAAAACTGGTCTGACCACCTTGAAAGAAACATTTTATGAACTGCGCTGGCCGATCCTGTCCATCGGCATGGTGCTGGCCTTTGCCTTCGTCACCAACTACTCGGGTATGTCATCGACCATGGCCTTGGTACTGGCGGCTACCGGCGCGGCATTCCCGTTCTTCTCGCCATTCCTCGGCTGGCTCGGTGTGTTTCTGACGGGCTCCGACACCTCATCCAACGCGCTGTTCAGCTCACTGCAAGCCACCACCGCCCACCAGATCGGCGTCAACGACGTCTTGCTGGTGGCGGCGAACACCAGCGGCGGCGTAACCGGCAAGATGATTTCGCCGCAGTCGATTGCCGTGGCATGCGCCGCGACGGGTCTGGTGGGCAAGGAATCCGACCTGTTCCGCTTCACCCTCAAGCACAGCCTGTTCTTCGCGACGATTGTCGGGCTGATCACCTTGGCCCAGGCCTACTGGTTCACCGGTATGCTGGTGCACTGAGACCTGCACGTAATAGGGTAAGAACCGACGCCGGACAGCGATTCCGGCGTCAGCTATTTCTGGAGGACCGATGAGCCTGCCTGCTGCTTTTCTGAGCGACGCCGCACAACTGATCCCGCAAGATCGTCGTTTCGACGATCCACTTTCCACCCTCGCCTTCGGCACCGACGCCAGTTTTTACCGACTGATCCCACAATTGGTGATCCGGGTTGAATCGGAAGATGAAGTGGTGGCCCTGCTGCAACTGGCCCAGCGCGACCGCGTACCGGTGACCTTTCGTGCGGCGGGCACCAGCCTTTCGGGACAGGCCATCAGCGACTCGGTGTTGATCGTGCTGGGGGACGATTGGAACGGGCGCGAGATTCGCGGCCAGGGCACACAAATCCGCTTGCAGCCCGGCGTGATCGGCGCGCAAGCCAACGCCTGGCTGGCGCCATTCGGGCGCAAGATCGGCCCGGACCCGGCGTCAATCAATGCCTGCAAGATTGGTGGCATCGTCGCCAACAACGCCAGCGGCATGTGCTGCGGCACGGCGCAGAATACCTACCACACCCTGGCGGGCATCCGCCTGGTGCTGGCCGACGGCAGCCGCCTGGACACGGAAGATCCGGCCAGTGTTTCAGCCTTTCGCCAACGTCACGGCGACCTGCTTGAACGCCTGGCGACCTTGGGCCGCGAAACACGGGCCAATGCCGAACTGGCTGCAAAAATCCGCCACAAATACCGTCTGAAAAACACCACCGGATTGTCACTCAACGCCCTGGTGGATTTCGACGAGCCGCTGGATATCCTCAGCCATCTGCTGGTGGGCTCCGAAGGTACCCTGGGCTTTATCAGCGCAGTGACCTACGACACGGTGATCGATCACCCGAACAAAGCCTCGGCCCTGATCGTGTTCCCCGACGTGGAAACCTGCTGCAACGCGGTGACCGCCCTCAAAACCCAACCTGTTTCAGCGGTTGAGCTGCTGGACCGACGCAGCATGCGCTCAGTGCAGGACAAACCCGGCATGCCGGCTTTCGTACAGCAGCTATCGGAAAATGCCTGCGCCCTGCTGATCGAATCCCGCGCCGCCTCGCCCTCGCTGCTGCAGGAGCAACTGGCGCTGATCATGGCCTCCCTGGCCAGCTTCCCGGTGGAGAAACAAGTCGACTTCACCGAAGACCCGATTGAAAACGCCCGCCTGTGGGCGATCCGCAAAGACACCTTCCCCGCCGTGGGCGCCGTGCGTAAAACCGGCACCACCGTGATCATCGAAGACGTGACCTTCCCGGTGGAACAACTGGCTATTGGCGTTAACCGCCTGATCGAGTTGTTCGACAAACATCACTACGACGAAGCGATCCTTTTCGGACACGCCCTGGAAGGCAATCTGCACTTTGTGTTCACTCAAGGCTTCAACAGCGCGGAAGAAGTCGCACGTTACCAGGCGTTCATGGACGACGTCGCCCAGTTGGTGGCCGTGGAGTTTGGCGGCTCGCTGAAGGCCGAGCACGGTACCGGTCGCAACATGGCACCCTTCGTCGAACTGGAATGGGGCAGCGATGCCTACCAGTTGATGTGGCAACTCAAGCGCCTGCTCGACCCCAACGGCATTCTCAATCCGGACGTGGTGCTCAGCGAAGACCCACAGATCCACCTCAAGCACCTCAAGCCACTGCCCGCCGCCGACGAACTTGTGGATAAGTGCATCGAGTGCGGCTTCTGCGAACCGGTGTGCCCGTCGAAAGGACTGACCCTGAGCCCGCGCCAGCGCATCGTGATCTGGCGCGATATCCAGGCCCGGAAACGTGCCGGCATGGACACCAGCGAACTGGAAGCGGCCTATCAATATCAGGGCATCGACACCTGCGCGGCCACCGGGCTTTGCGCCCAACGCTGCCCTGTGGGAATCAATACCGGCGACCTGGTGAAAAAGCTGCGCAGCCGCGACGCCGACCGTACGAAAACAGCTGAATGGCTGTCGACGCATTTCGCTACCGCCTTGCAAGGTGCGCGCTTCACCCTGCACGTGGCCAACGGTGCCCGCATGCTGCTGGGCGCGCCGCGACTGGCGAAACTCTCGGCCACGGTGACCCGGCTGTCCAAGGGGCAAATTCCCCAGTGGACCAACGCCATGCCACAACCGGAAAAGGCCATTCGTTTCAGCCCCGCCGTGAGCGATGAGCGACCACGGGTGGTGTACCTCGCTGCCTGCGTATCACGCGCGATGGGCCCGGCAGCCGGCGACCACGAGCAGATGTCGCTGTACGACAAAACCCGCGGCCTGCTGGAAAAAGCCGGTTACCAGGTAGTCTTTCCCGACAATCAGGACAACCTCTGCTGCGGCCAGCCTTTCGCATCCAAGGGCTACGCCGAACAAGCCGAACACAAACGCCAGGAACTGATCGGCGCCCTGCTCCACGCCAGCCGTGGCGGCCTCGACCCGATCTACTGCGACACCAGCCCGTGCACCCTGCGCCTGGTCCAGGACCTGGCCGAAACCCGTCTCGACCTTTACGACCCAGTACGTTTTATCCGCACCCACCTGATGGAGCGCCTCGACTTCACCCCCCAGGAAGCCCCGATCGCCGTGCATGTCACCTGCAGCACCCAACACCTGGGAGAAAGCCAGGCCCTGATCGACCTGGCCAGACGCTGCAGCAAAAACGTGATCATCCCCGAAGGCATTCATTGTTGTGGTTTTGCCGGCGACAAGGGCTTCACCACACCGGAGTTGAATGCCCATTCACTGCGCAACCTGAAGGACGCCGTGCAGTATTGCAGTGAGGGCATCTCCACCAGCCGTACGTGTGAGATCGGCCTGACGCAACATGGCGGGATTGATTACCACGGACTGGTGTACCTGGTGGACCGAGTGACCCAGCCGCGCGCTCATTAGCGCCGCCCTCTTTGGGTGCAAAACCTAATGATTTCCGGGTTTTTCGACTAATCCAGCGACAAAACAGAACCCCGGCGCGCCGGCGTAGTCATCTGCATAGGCCTCGACAAACGAGGCTCATCAGTGACCTCGCTGGCTGCACGGAAAACCGGCAGCATCGAGCCTATTTGCACAAGGAGATACCCATGAAGCGTTCCGCTCTTGCTGGTTTGTTCATTACCGCTGCGATGCTGGCGTCCCCCGCGTTTGCCGCCGGAACAAAAGACGATCTGTGCCAAATCAACCTGGGCAAAATCAACAACGGGAAAGCCTTGCTCGCCACCGATACCAGTGGCAAGGCCGGCGAAATCGACACCGCCGTTTCCCAAGCCAAGGCAGCCCATGCGGCAGGCGATGACAAGAAGTGCATTGAGATCACCTCCAAGGCCCTGCAAGACCTGCAAGACTCGGACAAAGGCGGTAATCAGTAACCTGTCACCGCTCAAGGCCAACCTTCGGGTTGGCCTTCTGTGACCGATTGGCGTACACTGCACAGGCTTGTCACTCACTAAGAAACAACGAGTTACAAGCACGGGGCCGTTTAGGATTCGACGCCGGTTGCGAAACTTTAGGTGCATGCCGAGTTGGTAACAGAACTCGTAAATCCACTGTTGCAACTTCTTATAGTTGCCAATGACGAAACCTACGGCCAGGAATTCTCTCTCGCTGCGTAAGCAGCTTTAGATCCTGAGCTTCTGGTACCTTCGGGTCCAGCAATCACCAGGGGATGTCTGTAAACCCAAAGTGATTGTCATATAGAACAGAATCGCCGTGCAGTACGTTGTGGACGAATCGGCTAAAACTTACACAACTCGCCCAAAGCACCCTGCCCTTCGGGTCGCTGAGGGTTAACTTAATAGAAACGGCTAAGCATGTAGTACCGACAGCGGAGTACTGGCGGACGGGGGTTCAAATCCCCCCGGCTCCACCACTTTTACATCTAAAGACGTCCAAGGGCGTCTTTTTTTGTGCCTGAGATCCAGTAAATACGGGAATTTCAGGTCCAAAGAGGTCCGATGGTATCTGAGCTCATCCAACAATTCGTGTATTCCACGTGGTATTCCAAGCCCACGACTGATATTTTTTGGAATACACGCAGTATCGGAGATCACCATGGGTGCTCAAGCCACGCGGCTTTCAGATGTCAAAGTCAAAGCCGCGAAACCAAAGGAAAAAGACTACATCCTCACTGATGGCGACGGCCTTCAGATGAGAGTGAGAGCCAATGGCTCAAAGCTGTGGAATTTTAACTACATTCACCCAGCAACTAAAAAGCGGATCAATATGGGCCTTGGTACCTTCCCGGAGGTCGGCTTGGCTCAAGCCCGGAAACGGACCGTAGAAGCCAGAGAGCTGGTCGCGCAAGGGATCGATCCGAAAGAGAAGCGTGACGCTGATCGGCAAACGTTAAGAGCGACTACGGAACACACCTTCAAAAATGTGGCCACCGCATGGTTCGAGCTCAAGAAAGACTCTGTAACTACTGCCTATGCTGAAGACATCTGGCGCTCTTTGACGCTGCATGTCTTTCCCGATTTGGGTGCGACCCCAATCTCAGCAATCACGGCTCCAGCGGTCATAAATCTGCTGAGACCGCTAGAGACCAAAGGCAGCCTTGAGACAGTGAAGCGACTGAGCCAGCGTCTTAACGAGATCATGACCTACGGCGTGAATTCCGGCTTGATTCACTCAAATCCACTCAGCGGGATTCGCTCGGTTTTCAAGAGGCCAAAAAAGAAAAACATGGCAGCACTCGCCCCAGACGAGTTGAAAGAACTGATGGTGACGGTGGCGAATGCCAGTATAAAAAGGACCACGCGGTGCTTAATCGAGTGGCAGCTTCACACAATGACTCGCCCCGCAGAAGCAGCTACCGCACGGTGGGCAGACATCGACATCAGCAAGAAAATCTGGACGATACCTGCGGAGCGAATGAAAAAGCGCCGGACTCACATCATCCCGCTCACGGAACAGACTCTGGAGCTCCTGGAGGCTATAAAGCCGCTTAGCGGACACCGAGAGCATGTCTTCCCGGCAGACCGGAATCCCCGGACTCATTGCAACAGCCAAACCGCCAATATGGCTCTCAAGCGTATGGGTTTTGAAGGCCGCTTGGTTAGTCATGGAATGCGCTCAATGGCCAGCACCATCCTCAACGAGCACGGCTGGGATCCTGAGCTAATTGAGGTTGCGCTTGCTCACGTAGATAAGGACGAGGTACGTAGCGCATATAATCGGGCAGATTACATAGAGCGAAGACGGCCCATGATGAAATGGTGGAGCGAGCATATCAAGGAAGCAGCTACCGGAAATCTGTCGATTTCCGCAATCATTGATCGCTTGGACTGAAGCTATCTTTTTTCTCTCTCGGATGAGCGCATGAAGATGCAAGTGGCTTTCGTAATCGCAATTTCGGAAGACGTCGTAACACTGGTGTAGAGCAGTTCGCGAACAGAAGGAAAACCCTATTTATTTCCAGGCCAAGGCAAATCAGGAGTGATGCATACAAACGCAATACGCACGCTCCTGCATGGCCTGAGATACGAAGATGTCACGTGATACGGCTTCCGCTCTTCGTTCCGAGACTGGGCGGGCGAATGCACTCACTACCCACGTGAGGTTTGCGAAATGGCATTGGCGCATGACGAACGTAACCAAACTGAGGGCGCGTACTCTCGCCCCGAATTTCTCGACAAGCGACGTGCGTTTATGACAGATTAGGCTAATTTTTTATAATTAACTTTTGAGTTGATACGTTCCGAGAAAGCATGATTTCGATTACAGATACGCAGATTGAAGGCATTAAACGCCGTAAACCGTCCGAACTGAGACAAGCTTGCGAAAAAGATCTGTTCTCAGGAAAGGACTGGTTCATCGCAACCGCAGGAAGGATTTTGGCTGTACTTGAGAAACTTAGTATTGAAGAAGCTTTAAATCAGACGTTTGAAATAATTACCCACCGCCTGTTAGTTTTCACTCAGCGATTTACACCCGAGACTAGGGAAAAGCTACTTTCAGACATATCTAAAATCGTAGATAGCGACGACAAACTCATCGCTACCGCAGTGCGTAAATCAGTCAACTTCTTATCCTATCTAAGCCGAGAGGAACTTACGGTAGTAAATCATTTCATCAAAGCTTTTGATGAGCACAACGACGCTAAAAAGTTTTCAGGCCTTTCCCCATTAGCAATTCCAACATTGCTTCTCAGCCTAGAGTACGCTTATGCAGGCCAAGATAGATTCGCAAAAGACAATACAATTGACCGCCAAAAATCAATGAAACGCACTAGAAGACTGCAGAGCTTAAAATATAGCGATGCGCGTATTAAAACCTGCGATCTTCTTGACCAACTACGACCTGAAAAAGGCTGGAAAAACGAAAATGAAGCAGCCACCGGTATTTTGATAAAACTCAAAGACTATCTAGACAAAGAAAAAATTAGATACCCTAGCACTCAAGACAAAGCTATGCTTAAAAAGCGCTTGATAGCTTGGATGAAAGAGCATGACTTAGTGAAACTAGCCTTCGAGCAAAATAAACAGTGTAATGATTGAAGGTTATACCCAAAGCAATCGCCCGCTTTAAAAATTATTTCGTCCTTGGCCTTCCCCCTTTCTGACCTGGGAGCTTTTTTACTACCCCTTTATAGAATGAGCGCTTATCTCCGGGCAAATAAGCACGTACCCATCGATCAATTTTTGTCAGGTATGAAGCAGCTTCCTTGACCTTTTGTATTTTCTCAAGATCATAATAATCGAGTCGGCCGGTGCCATCTACGTTATGCCATGACCGAGGCACGCAGTTCCAATAGTGCCCTTTCCCACAGGTGACCTGCTGCCATAACTCACCTACACGAATACCCATTGTTAAATGCTCACGGTGCTTTGAGCCATCTAGCAATAACATCACATGGAAATGAAACCCCTTCCTGATACCGTACTCAAGCTTGCATGCGTATCCGACCATGGATATAGGAGAATCTTTTTTTGACAGTGCCTTGAACAGAGACTTTCGATGCTCGCATATCTCAGGGTGATAGGAGTGCACCTCATAGCCCTCGCGCGAAATTAAATCGCTTTCCTCACCTGAGTAGCCTAGATCAACACGAACAACCAGCAATCGGGACCAGCAATTCAGAATATCGTCTATATATTTAGAGGTGCTCCGAAAATTTTTATCTGAGGCCCGCCGATGATTTCGCTCTGTCTTCTTGAACTCACCGGAGTTAAGATGAGCGTAAAGGCCGCGAACATATGCATTAACATCCTTAACATTGTTATCGGCACTCTCCTTAGAATACGCTTTAAAGTTATACTTAAACTTACTTCGCAATTCAAAGAACGCGTGCACATACGGGCTAAGCTTTAAGACAGATTTCATTTCCTCATAGCCACTTTCGTAGGCACTGACGCGCATCGCCTCTACAACGATCTCCGCGCGCTTAGAGGACACAATGTGAAAGCCAGCATTTGATGCAACGTATTGAATTTTTGCTAGAACCTCACCCTTGGTCTCCAGTATCAAACTCGTCGCTCGAATTATCATAGCCACGGCGCTGAAAATATTAGAAGAATGAACAACCCATTCATTGTTAAGCGTTTCAGGACTCCACGCCAATTCAAATTCACGGCTTTGCAACACATTAGCACACGCAGAGTCATCATTCATATTTCATCCTCGACCACTACAGACGCCAAGCTCGCACCACTAGAGTCAATCAATACAAAGCAGCAGTTAACACATCCAATATTAGATATAATTATTGATATAACATATAAACCAATACTCACCCACGCAATACTCAAGACAATATCTGACCGCCCTCACCTCTATAGGGGATTATCAAGTTCGAAAATATAGAAACCCAGAATAAAACCTGAAAAGAGTTAGTGTCGAATTTTCGATAGCGCCCTTACTCTTGACCGAGCGTAATCCTAGACTCTATCCAGCTATTTATATGCTCTTCTAGCCAACCGACAGCTGACAAGCCAATCTTAATTGGTTTAGGGAAGGTATTATCATAGCGGGTGGATCTCGGATTGATTCGATCATAAATAGTCGATTTTGACAGACCTACTCGCCTTGTCACCTCTGCCATTCGCAGTATCTGCATTGCTTTTTTAGGTTCGGTATTCATCAGGGGCCTCCTCGTATGGCTTGCAGAGCAGGCTATGGCATAACGCTGAACACGTCATTCACCTCATGATCGCTCGCAAGAAATCCCTGCCCTTGACATCCGCTGCCGCCCCCTCCCTTGACGGCGAAGCGCGACCTGATTAATCCCGCATAGCGACAGAAGTTAGTTCACAAAAATAAAACTTAGTTCTTTGATCAAAAATTTATGCGCAGTTTAAAAACGCACCGTTCTGCCAAACGATCCTAACTCATCTTTTCGCATCCAAACATGTCCAACGCAATCAAACTCAGCAAAAATCACGCCTATTCCCCCCAATAAAGAGCGGGCAGCAATAGCCGGTTTCGTTGACTTTTGAAATGCTCATCCCGCAGCCTCACTCCCATGCTATTCGTATCGGGAATAGCAGGAGGCAGCTGTCTGCGATACACAGAAATCGCAGTCAACAAAATCTCAGTCATACATCACGAACCTGAATCTCTGCGCACCAAGCACCTCTCTCGACTCAGTAACTTACATTCAAGCGGATCGCCCATGCGACCTGCTTGATGGGGCTCTATGCCCGCGCAATGACTTCATACCGACTCTCTCGACAGGAACGCTGTACATGACCACTCAATGCCCACGCTGTCACTCCACCGCTGTCATCACCAAGGATTTAGCCAAGAAGATGGGCGCCCTTATCGGCACCGTCGGGGGCGCCGCCCAAGGGGTCACAGGCGCCATGGCCGGCGCCGAGGTTGGCGCTGTCATCGGAATCGTGGCCGGTCCCGCTGGTGTCGTTGCTGGCGGTATGGCCGGGGCCATTCTTGGCGGATTAGCAGGAGCGGCGACGGGCTGTATCGCCGGAGCCAAACTTGGCGAGGTCATTGATGAGCGGGTTTTGAACAATTATCTCTGCCTCGAATGCGAACTTTCGTTTAGCTGCCGTCATTCCGCTTGAGCTGCTCCTCTCCCGCTTGAAGCAATCGCTATTCATCATCTGATCCATCGCTTCTCTACCTCTCGATCAGCACCCCGCACGCCGCCTGATCTCTGCTGAGTACTCAGCGGCTTCGCCGTGCGTCTATGAAAAGGAAAATCTCCATGGCACATCTCGTTGAACAAATGGCTTACGTTGGCGCCACTCCCTGGCATGGCCTGGGCAATCAGCTCTCACCCAAGCAACCGCTGGAAGTCTGGCAACAAGAAGCCGGTATGAACTGGCAGATCCAAGAGTCGCCGGTACGTTACATGGCGGATGCCGTCGGTCATCTCGGCACCATCCACTCATTTCCCGAACAGAAAGTCCTTTATCGCTCGGACAGCAAGGAAGCCCTGTCCGTAGTCTCGCAACGCTACCAGGTGGTGCAGCCGCGTGAAGTGCTGGAGTTTTACCGTGATCTGACCGAACGCTCGGGCTATGAGCTGGAAACCGCTGGCGTTCTGAAGGGCGGTAAGAAGTTCTGGGCGCTGGCGCGTACCGGGCAATCGGCTGAGCTTAAAGGAAATGACCTGGTTAACGGCTACCTGCTGCTGGCCACCTCCTGCGACGGCACGTTGGCCACCACGGCGACACCGACCACTGTAAGAGTGGTGTGCAACAACACCCTTTCCATCTCTCTGAACGGCGCCACCCACGCCATCAAGGTTCCACACAGCACGCGCTTTGATCCACAAGCGGTAAAGAAGCAGTTAGGTATCGCCGTCTCTCAATGGGACGAATTCATGTACCGGATGCGCGCACTCGCCGAACGTAAGGTTCAGTGGCCTGAAGCAATGAGCTATTTCATGAGCGTATTATGCGATACATCACCAGGCGGCAGCCTGCCCGAGCGACTGCCCAATAAACGAGCGCTGCGCAAGGTGCAGGAGCTTTACGAAGGCCGTGGCCGAGGCAGCCAGCTCGCTTCCGCATGCGGTACAGCCTGGGGCCTGCTCAATGCGGTGACCGAATATGTTGACCATGAGCGGCGCGCTAGGAACAACGAGTACAGAATAGACTCTGCCTGGTTCGGCCAAGGGGCCGCACTCAAACAACGAGCTCTCAAGTCAGTACTTCAAATGGTGTCATAGCGTGGTGCGCAGCCGGGATAACCGGCTGCGCACCTGAAGCGTCTCAGTTGCGAAATTGCACTCCACTTGACCACCTGATGGCATCAGTACCGACCACTCGTTTTTATTGCACTTGACCAGGCGTTTGCATTCGATCAGACCACCGATTGCATCGGATTTGACCAGCACGCTTAGTAAACATGATCGGTAGAGAGCTGCCCATTGCTGCCGTTCGCGACAGGCAGTCAACGGCCAGAAGCGGACATTAGTGCTCTGTACGAAACCAACTATCGTAGACGCCACAACGAGCATGCGAGTGTGACCATGACTGAAAAGCTTCCCGCCAGCCTGTCGTAGCGTGTGCCGATGCGTCGGCTTTCCTTCAGTCAGCCGAACATCCGCTCAGTCATATTGCGCTGCATGTACTTGGGTTTGTCGAACAGGCGCGGCAAACCAGGTTGGGGTTTACGCTTCATGATCCGTAGCGGAATGACCGAATGCATCCGGTAGCGGTCGCAGTATTGCCGTATTGCCTCGGCGTCGTAGCCTTTATCGGCGAGCAGCCACCTGCACCGCTTTCTTGGTCGACCGCGCGGAGTGGGCAGACTCGCCCCGTCTAGAAGAGGTTGTGCGTAGTTGATGTCGCTGGCGCTGCCGCCGGAAAGGAGGTAGCGGAGGGGGACGCCGTTGGCGTAACGCAGCATGTGAATTTTGGTCGTCAAACCACCACGGCTACGGCCTATAGCGTGATCGTCAGGCTCATCAGGCCCCCTTTTTTTTGCCGGCCCCAGCAGAGGAACGGGATGCACGTACAGCTGTGGAATCGATCATCCATGTCTTCAAATCGATCTGCCCGTTTTCATTGAGCTTGAGCTGCAATCGCTTGAGCATCTGATCGAATACCCGTTGGTTTCGCCAGTCACGAAAGCGCTGATAGACGCTGGACCAGGGACTGAGCTCATCTAGCATATCGCGCCACGGCGCATCTGAGCAGAGCATTCAAAGGATCCCGTTGAGCATTTTTCTGTCGTCACGACGAGGCCGGCCCCTTCGGGTGGCGCCAACGAACAGATCAGCAACGATGTCCCATGCTTTGTCCGAGAGGTTGTATCGACTGGCCATCACAGGACTCCTTTCCTTGGGTGCCGCGCGACTCTATGCAAAATCGTGCATTGCGGGGGCTTTGTACTGTTTCGATGGTTCACTTACAGAACCTAATACGAGGGTTCGCAGCTCAAGCGCCCTTGTGGATCCAGGCGTGAAATCTGTAATATCACATTACTGGCACTCACTGCCGAGTGACCAACTGCCATGGAGAAAGGAATGTTCGGCTTCCTGAAGGTTATCGTAGGCGCAGGGGGAACATTCGCAGCCCTGGGAGCTGCCATGTTTTACTCGATGTACGCTGGTTGGTTTAAGTCTGAATTACTCAAGGTCTTGCCAGCCGAATCCATCTACAAGCTGTTTCTATACTCTCTCGGCAGTTGTGTCCTCTGTTTTGTTTTGTTAATTGCTTTGCAAGCTTTCAGCAGAAAGCCGACAATTTCTGCATCGTCAGATAACAACTCCACTACTATCGTATCTACAGGTCGCGGCAATGTGACCGCACATAAGCCATGAGCCTGTTCACACCAAACATTGACGCTCAGGCAACGAACGGCGGTTTAACAGTAGTCAGCACCGGAAGCGGGCCTATCACGGTAGCACCAACCCCCGCTGCTATTTCATCACTGCTTAACCCCCTTTTGTTGAAAATTGTGTCGACTCACACTCCTTATGATGAGATCGCTGACGTCGAAATGGACTACCGTGGGGTCGATGAAAAAATCGAGCACAATAGAGTGTCGGTATATTCAGAAGTCATTGTCGACAATGTAGGCTACATGGAGCTCATTGAAAGTCTTATTTTGACTATCGACGACGAAGAGCCTGGCGCACAAAAAAGATTTCTTTACGCCATAAATCAGAAGTACAGAACCGCCAGGCGTGAAGTATTTATGCGCCAGACGGTGCGACCAGTTACTGAAGAGCAAAAGCTAAATATAATCCGGATGAACTCCGACGAACTTGTACTGAGAGTCGCCGAGCTCATCGTAGATATCAACACAGGCTTCCATGGCGCTGCATCTGAGCTTGTTGAATGGGCAAGGCAGCTGATAGTTTGCTATGGCTTCATTCACTGCAAAATACTGGAGCCTCCTCAATGATTATTCAAAATACCAGCTCCCCACTCAAGAGCCTTTACATCGTAGGCGGGCGGGTATTGATAGTTTTGAAATCTAGTGAGTTTGGCACCATGAGCCCCCTGGCACTATTTGAAAGGTATCAGGAAAAATTTGAGCGCGTTTCTTTTGCTTACATTCTGTACGCGCTCGATTGGCTTTACGTCATCGGAAGTGTAGAGCTAACGAAGCAAGGTGATATTTCTTTATGCAGCTGATTAAATTATCTGTATTTGATGGAAGCGAAGAATTACGTACCATCACCTTCAAGGAAGGAATGAACATAATTACCAACCTGGGCGAAACTGGTAACCAGATTGGTAAAAGTACATCGCTTCGCGCACTGGCGTTTTGTTTGGGCGGGAAAGCTGAACCTCTCTGGAAAGACCCAGACAACAACAAAGTCAACGAAAAAGTAAAAAAATTCCTAACCAAAGGCGATCTAAGGTTCGAGCTAATATTAAAGATTTCCTCTATTACTCACAGAATCACTCGAGTTCTCTCAAATAAAGTAGGAGCTCGTGAGACCATCGCAACATCCAGCACTATTGATGGCATTGAGTACAAGAACGCAACCGCCTTCACCCGCGAACTACCACGCCTATTCGGATACTCTAGAGAACAGCCGAAGTTCAACTCGATACGTAGCAAATTCTTTAGAATCAACAGACCCACAAGCAACAACACGCTAAAGTATTTAAACGCTTTCACGACCAACAACGAATACGATTTAATCTACGCTTACCTTTTTGATTTTGAATTCATAGACTCCGTTCGTCAAATCAATTTGATTGAAGGAGAAATTCAGATAGAGGAAAGTCGCGCCAAGACACTCCTTGGCGGGGCCGAGTTAGAGTCTCGCCTGGAAGAAATCGAAAAAATCGATTATAAGATTTCTAACTTGCAAGCCAAGGAGGATGAATACGAACTGCTTGACTCTCAAAACTACGCAATCGCAGAACTTCGCGAGTCTCGAAGAAGCGTAGCCGCACTAACATCGCGAATAGTCAATCTGGAAACTAAGCTTTACTACAACAACAAAACGATTGAGCGGTACAGAAACAACTTGGTAGAGGTTAATTTAGGAGAGATTACCGCCCTCTACAACGAAGCGAAATCCCTAGTGCCAAACCTAAGTAAGACACTAGAGGAAACTGTTGAATTCCACAATTCAATAATGAGTCGTAAGGCCGCTTACGTAGAAGAGCTTTCTGCGGATACATCAGATGAACTTGACTCATTAAGAAGTAGCCTTGCTCAACGGCTAGCCGACGAAAAGTCCATCGTTAAAGACCTTTCGAGGGATAGCCATTTTAGCGGTTTGATTCTGGCTGAGAAACAAATGCAAGACCTGCGTGAAGCTCGAGGACGACTTGCATACGTCACCAGCGAGGTAGAGGCTGCTCGTAAAAGAATTGCAGAATTGAAAAGTATAGTTGAAGACATCAGGCGAACTATCGCCGTGTACTATTCAGATCTACATACAAAGCTGGAAGTTTTCAATGAGGCTTATGCCGATATCACCAAAAGGCTGTTCGTTACTCACCATAACGAATTGGTGGTTACAGCCGCGCTAGATGGAAAAGCAGATTTCACAATCGTAAACGAGGAACTAAACACCGGCGATGGTGTTCCACGGGCTGCTGCTATGGCTTTCGACATGGCCTACGTGCACTTCGTCAATAAGTTTAAATCCAAACTTCCTTCATTTACCATTCAAGATTATCTAGAAGTTGTTGACGAGGACAAGCTAATCAAGCTTTTCAGTTTCGCCAACGAGAAGAAAATTCAAACTGTCGCAGCCATTTTGAATGACAAACTGGATGGCTTCGACAAAAAGTTCTTGAAAGAAAACACCATCCTCGAGCTTACTAAAGAAGAAAAGTTTTTCAAACTTCAGTGAGACCGCACTGGGTAAAGAGCAAGGGGCGCAACAGCGCCGCTCGTACATTCATTGGCTAGTTTCTGTAGGTAAACCATCGAAACGCTATAAAGCTCCCGCAATGCCCGATTTTGCGTAGAGTCGCGCGGCCCCCAAGGAAAGGAATTCTGTGACGGTAAAACGGTACGAACTCTCGTATGAGGCCTGGATTGTGGTCGCTGATCTCTTCAGTTAAATCCATGGCCGGGGGCGGCCCCGCCTGTGCGACCGCCTGATGCTCGATGGCCTGCTCTGGGGGCTGTGCTCGGGCGCTGTCCGCGATCCCCGAGCCTCATTAGGCGCATCATCGAGCGAATGTTTGGCAAGCTGAAAGAGAACCGCCGGATAGTGACACGCTTCGACAAGCTCGCGAAAAGCTATGCCGCTATCGTCTCACTAGCTTGTTCCATACGCGGTTTGGTACATCTCTTTTTGTACAGAGCCTAGATACCTGCGACTGGCTCCTATTAGCCGAACGCTGCCTTTCATAAGGGCTGCATTCGGCCAGAAGCGGACCTTCCCAGCAGCCCGACCTCAGATAATCGCACAGTATCGAGGATGTGCAGTGGCCGAGTACCATGTGACGGATTGGTCCGTCGTCTTTTACAGGCCTTGATTTCATAGCCTACAACCTTGATGGCTCCCTCAAATACCAATTTTGTACCATCCTCACGTCCTCGTCCCCCGGCACACTTGCTTAAACTCAATCGAAGCACTTATCTTGGCACAGTGCTTCCTGCGCTAAGCGGATACGCTTCTTGAGGGCAAGAGGGCAATGTCTGCTCAAATCAACGCAAGCAGGACAATTTAGCGCCCCTCCAAGGATGTTTGTTTTTGCAGTTTCAAAGCAAGACTAAAAATTTTGCCAAATTAGGCTGGCGCTTTATTGAATAGAGTTTAAGGACTGTTTATGACTAGGAAATCACTCCCAACTAACATTACCCGTAAACTGTGGTCTCAATGCGGCGGGTACTGCCAGAGACCTGACTGCAATAAGTTGCTTTTCGCAGAAAGCGGGGGTAAAAACGTTAGCTTGGCTAATGTGGCTCATGTAATAGGTCATGGCGCTGACGGCCCTCGCAGTGAACACGAATTAGCTGAACAAATTGACAAAGATGGGTTTGACAACCTCATCATGCTTTGTTTGGCATGCCATAAAATCATCGATGAGCTTCAGTCTCAGTACCCAGTAGAAGAAATTCTAACCTGGAAGACCCAGCACGCCGAAAAAATTTCCGCATTATTCACCTCGCCAAAATTCCCAGATGAGGACCACCTCCTACAAGCAGTTAATGATCTACTCGAAGAAAACCGAACCATCTTCGAAGAATATGGCCCATATTCCGACCTGGTTATCAACAGCGACTCTGGGGATGCCTTAGAAACCTGGCGACTTCGAAGTCTTGATACTTTAATTCCAAACAATCGAAAAATAATAAATTTGATTGAAAGCAGCAAATCTAAATATGGTTACCCATGGGAACCGTACAAACAAATGCTCAGGTATAAAATGCATGCCGACGCTTTTCAGGATAATTGCCTGAGCGACAAAAAAATTAGCGAATACAAAACATTCCCCATTGAATTTGACCACTTCATCAAGGCGAAACTCGGTATTCCCACGCCATCAATAGAAACAATCAAAGACGAAGAACTTGAATTCCGACACAATCAAATCCAAACCTTTATCAAAAGATTTTTAGGTAACCACAACTATATTAGCAAGCTCGAAGAGCTCAACAAATCTACAATGATAGTAGATTTGCTGGACGGTCGAATGTTGAAAGTTTTTGTCACCAACACCTACTACTTCACCGAGCACACGCTAGACAAAGTCACAGAAATCGACCCAGGTATTGACGCAATAATTTGCTCATGCCCATCAGGACAATACGCCCCATCCGCCAAAGCACTGTGCATTCAAAAAGGAATAGGTCTTTTCATGCTGGGTGAGTTCATGGGGGCCATTCGGCTGACTGGCGAAAAGTATCTTAATTACCTAACCAGTGGCGACAGGAAAACTCGCATAGAGAGACTTGGAAGTGCGGTTCAAGCACTCCGCCCTGCTGCTGGCACCGAGGTATACCTTTTTGGATCCTACCTACGTCAGAAATCACACAATGACATTGACATCATGATTGTATACAAGGACGCCGCTGCGAAAGCAGCAATGATTGCACTCGAAGCAGGCTTAAGGGGATGCACAAGATACGAGGATGAGGCGCTAGATATCACAATCGCATCCAAAGATGAATTCGCCAAATTAAGATTAGATCAAGACAACTTGACCCGAGCATTCCCCTAACAACACAGAGTCCGCTTTTGGCCGTTAGCAGTCGCTTATGAGCGTCCGCTAATGGCCGGCTGCTGCCTAATGCGTCGGGCTTGCTCCCGGCCAGAAGCGGACGCTAACGCCACATTCAGCGGCATGTCCGCTGTAATGCCTGGTTAGGCAACCTGTGCTTTTCCACTACTGTTGTTTGATTTATTCTCTATATGCGACACAAATTCTTCTATTGATGGGAAATGCCTTGGCCCACCTGCAGCTTTACGGAATTCTTTAAGCAGGTAGTGACCATCTGATGGAGAAACCAAAAAGTGATATTGTTCTTCCAATATATCTCTATCAGCCACGTTGTGCCTCCAGGCTGAGAGCGTACTTTCAAGATTATTTAGATAAGATACAATCTGCCACCTGATATCAGCACAGTCTGATACTGGAATATCAATTTGGCCATTAGAATCTTTGATAGTTTCGTGGAGATTCGATTCCTTCGAAATACAACCCAGCAATAACTCCCTGTGCTTCGACTCCACCTTAAAGCTCTCTTGATTCAATAGAGATTTTGACTGTTCAAAACTTAGCGTTTCCGCAAATTTTCTAGCAATGGAAGATTGCCTTTGTCTAATCACATCCATGTGCATAAGAAGATTGATAGCTTTTTCTCTTCTGGATCTTTCATGATCTGCTTTTAAAGACCTTTGAGCCAAAAGGGCCTGAAACGCTACAAAGACCACTCCGACCGCAGTGATGATACTTGATCCGGCGACAATCCAGTCAGTTAACGATGACACTTACTATAACCCCCTGTATTTTATTGCTTAGTTAGTAATTAGACGACATACATGTCTTTTTAAACGCGACCTGTAGGTCTGATAACGTTCCTTGTTCATCCCCAACTCCCTGATTGGCTTGAGTGTCACGTCAGAAGCGCGACATGAGGCGAGGGGGAAAAGCGACATGAATTTTGAGCACACTACTGACGTATCAGTTGGATGTCCATCGTCTGCTTTTGGCCGATTCTGTTGAAAAAGTCGGATTTTCAGCTGGCCTGAACTCGGGCACGACCACCACTGGAGAACCTACTCACCACATTGAGTGGTTTTTCGGCCCTTCGTTGACCCTTGCAGCTCGGTTAGTAGGTTGGTTTGAGGGTTTTTGCTTCGTGCACACGCACCCATCCCGTGACCGGTGGCCCTTGAGAGGTAAATTTGGCCAGCCGTCGCAGATTCTGCACCGCAGCGGCCAGCGTGAATTCATCAGTCGCGCCACTCATGCCATGTAGCCGCAGGCGATCCAATTTCAGGATGCGCTTGAGGTGGGCAAACAACATTTCGACGTTTTTTCGTTCATGGCGAGAGCGTACGTACGCAAGTGTCGTCGCGATTTGCCGAGCCACATCGCGCGCGGCTTCATGGACGCTGCGAGCGATCTTGCGAAACGCAGTATTCGGGCAGCACTTGGCTTTCATCGGACAGGCAACGCAGTCGGTCTGCCGGGATCGGAAGATGATGGTATTGGCTTTGGTGACGTGCGAACGCTCGTTCTTGAAGGCTCGCCATTCGCTACGTAGTGCATTGCCGGCCGGACAGAGGTATTCCTCAGCCGCTTCATTCCAGTGGAAATCGTTGCTCGAAAAACTGTCGTTCTTGCGCTCGGTTTTGTCCCACACCGGCACATGCGGCTCGATGTCCTTTTCCTCTACCATCCAGGCCAGCATCGGCGCGGTTCCGTGAGCGGTGTCGCCAATAAGGCGTTCCGGCTTGATGTCGAACTGCGCCTCGACCCGGTCAATCATGATCTTGGTGCTCTCGACTTCGGCCGTGCGATGAGCCGGTGTGGGTTCCACATCCACGATGACACCGTGCTCGGTATCGATCAGATAATTCGTGGAGTAAGCGTAGAACGCTGGGCCACCTAGAGCAGCGGTCCAGCGGGCTTGAGGATCAGTCAGCGATAGGCGCTTCGGTGGCGTTTCGGCCAGAGCCTCTTTATCGAGTGCCTCAAGATACTCTCGCACGGCGCGAGAGCTAAGGGCCGGATCGCTCCAGTTGACCTGTTCATCGCCCGGTACACCGCGCTGCCGGCTGGCGTCCGCCTTGATGATGCTGGCGTCCACGGCAAAGCCTTCACCTTTGACCAGGCCTGCGCTCATGCAACGACGCAGCACTTAATTGAACAGCCAGCGGAAGAGATCGCTGTCCCGAAAACGGCGGTGTCGATTTTTGGAAAAGGTTGAGTGATTGGGGACTTCATCTTCAAGGCTTAACCTGCAGAACCAGCGATACGCCAGGTTTAAATGGGTCTCTTCGCACAGCCGCTACTCGGAGCGAATACCGTAGCAATAGCCCACGATCAGCATGCGGATCATCAGCTCAGGGTCAATCGAAGGACGCCCAATTGTGCTGTAAAAATCGGCGAGGTAATGGCGCAAGTCGCTCAGATCGAGACACTGATCAATGCTGCGCAGAAAGTGATTGGCTGGGATGTGATCTTCAAGGTTGAACGAGTAAAACAGTCGTTCCTGTCCACTCGATAACTATCCCATCATGCTGTGTGCTTCCCTGCTGGCCAATGTAGAGATTTTGCAGCAGGCCAGACAGGGGAGCTACTTTTCAACAGAATCGGCCGTTCTCTGCCGATTGTCACAACGGCGTGTGCTGGTCAAGTCGAAAGCAAACAGTTGGTCAGCACGGATGCAAATGACTGGTCAGGGGCAATGCAAATGAGTGGTCAAGTCCATGAAATTGCCCATCAGTGAAGCTGAATTTCACAGACCGGCATCGGTCAGCAAATCGGAAGGTTTACATTGCATAGCCGTCGCTATCCGCAAGATATTCAAGAACGTGACGTTTCTTTCGCCCCTTTCAATTTTGCCCATATGAGAACGATCGACGCCGGCAAGGTCAGCCAAAGCCTCCTGTGAAAGCTTCAAGTCCAAACGTCGGGCACGGACTGATGCCCCCAAAAGCTTGAGGCTCTGATCTTTATTCTGATTTCCAGACACCCTTCCCATGGCGCGAATCGTTGCGCTATGATGGACTTACGACCACGGCATTTACGACCCATTTTTATTTTTTTTGCTTGTAATCGCGAATAATATTCTGGAGCCTCATGCTTAATTTTTTAAAACGTCTAATAACTAAAGACCCTGCTGAAAAGGAACACAGGCTTCAGCGTCTGACCCGAGTCATCCGTATGTACTCGCTTTCCTGTAATAAATGCGGACACTTATCTGCCCCACTACTAGGAACTCAGGATCGTTATCAGTGCACCGATTGTGGGCGACAGTTCGTTGGCAAAGCTCACTATATCAATCTAGAAATTCCTAGAAAACTAAGTGGGTCGGAAGCCAACTACGGAATGAGACATAACTACGACGAGTGCGTGGAGCGACTAAAAGTTAAATAGTTCGTCGCTTTAATCCGCGCCCCTCAAGAAATTTAAGTGTTGCAGACATAAAGTTGGAGGTCAGAATCTTTATCTGTCGCCTGTTTTGGATCTATACAACGGCGTGATCATTTCCTACAAGGTTGCCAGGCTCCATTGCCGGCGCAGGTGATCGACAAGGGCATCCCCACTGCCGGCCTGCTGGCGCACGTGATGGTGGCCAAGTTCGTCGACCACCTGCCGCTGTATCGACAGGAAAAGATCTTCGGCCGTGCCGACCTCGCTATCCCGCGCTCGACACTGGCGCAGTGGGTGGGCCAAACCGGCGTGCAGCTTCAGCCACTGGTCGACGCGCTGCGAGAAGCAGTGCTGGCCCAACGCGTCGTCCACGCCGATGAAACGCCGGTACAAATGCTGGCGCCCGGCGAGAAGAAAACCCACCCCGCCTATGTCTGGGCTTACAACAGTACGCCGTTCTCGGCCCTCAAGGCCGTGGTCTAAGACTTCAGCACCAGCCGTACCGGCGAACATGCGCGTAACTTCCTGGACACCTGGAACGGCAAGCTGGTCTGTTACGACTTCGCCGACTACAAGGCCAGCTTCGAGTTGGACACCACCGAAATCGGCTGCATGGCCCATGCGCGCCGCAAGTTCTTCGACCTACATGTAGCTAATAAAAGCCAATTGGCGGAGCAGGCGCTTCACTCGATTGGCGGGCTGTACGAAGTCGAGCGACACGCCAAGGAAATGAGCGACGAAGCCCGTTGGCGATTACGCCAGGAAACAGCCGTGCCCATCGCTGAAAAGCTGCATGAGTGGATGTTGGCTCAGCATGAACTTGGGCCTGAGGGTTCGGCCACAGCCAAGGCTCTGGATTACAGCCTCAAAGGCTGGGTAGCGCTGACGTGCTACGTGGAAGATGGTGCTGTGCCAATCGACACAATCAAATCGAGATCCTGATCCGGCCTTGGGCGCTTGGGCGGTCGAACTGGTTGTTTGCCGGGTCGCTGCGCAGCGGGAAACGGGCGGCGGCCATCATGAGTCTGATCCTGTCGGCGCGCTTCAATGGGCATGACCCGTATGCTTATCTCAAGGACGTGCTCACGCGGCTGCCGACGCAGCGAGCCAGCGAAATAGAGCGACTGCTGCCGCATCGGTGGATCCCTGCCTGATCTGTGCAAGGTGTGTTCGCTGGCCGCTTAGAATCCACAGGCTTGGGGTAGAGGTACACTTTTTTGATTTTAGCGTCGGGTCGCATCATGGTGCTGGCTCCTGAAGGAAATCGGGAGCACAGCATCAGGCGTTAATCGAAGGTCTTGAAGGTGTAGGTGATGGATCGCTTACGAAATTAGGGGTCACTTTGGAAATTATAGATTGAGGCCAGAATCACTTGGTGGGGGGATCAAAAGTTCACCACCACTACCTTCATCATAACTACGCTGATGAAAAAAAAGCGACCTGTAACTTATTGAGTGAGCATCTAGAAAAAACAACTCAACAGCCTATACATGAAAAACTCAGATCGTAGAACTCGTAAATTTTAGTTTTTAAGCTAATGAAACTAAGAAAGGAGCTCTTTAATAGCCGCAGAAAAATGAGCTGCACTTTCTTCTAACTGTAGTAAGTCCGTGTAACGCCCAATACTGACTCGCAATGTACTAGCCGCACTAGCTTCATCCAAACCGATAGAGCGTAACACATGAGATTGCTCTATAAATCCACTACTGCAAGCCGAGCCAGTAGCGGCACAGAGTATAGGCTGCAGCTTAGTGAGTAAAGAATGAGCATCAACCCCATGAAAACTGACACTAATATTTCCTGGATGGCACAACTCACCCTGAATTCCGTTCAAAGAAAAGGCGACTCTATGGTTTTTAAGGGATGCGATAAAGTAGTCTTTTTTATAAAGCAGCTGATTGTAATCTTCGGAATATCTGGAAATAACGGATTCCGCAGCTAGACCAAAACCAACACACAACGGTGTAGGTAGCGTACCCGGCCTGACGCCTTCCTGTTGACCGCCACCGTGCATTAGCGGAAACAACTCCGCTGACAAACCACTGCGCATAAAGAGCGCTCCAACTCCCTTAGGACCATATAGCTTGTGGGCTGAAAGACTTAAAAAGTCGACGCCCCAAGCCTCAACATCAACCTTAAGGGCAAGCGGCGCTTGCACTGCGTCGCTGAAAAAATATGCACCATGAAAATGCGCCAATTCGGAAAGCTTGGGAATTGGTTGAACTGTTCCAATTTCGTTATTAACAGCCATTACAGCAACTAGAGCGACACTACTATCCAGCATCGACCGATAACGCTCAATATCAACGAGCCCGCTAGAAAGAACAGGAATTAGCTCAACAGTTAATCCGAAACACTCAGCATATGCCTCTGCCGCCCTTAGTACACAGCTATGTTCGATAGCACTTACCAGGATTTTGGTACGATCAAGGGGTCTACTGCGGCAGACTGCGTGAATGACATGATTGATCGACTCTGTCGCGCCTGATGTAAAGAAAAGCTCTTCAGCATCTGCCCCGATTAGGGACGCAACTGAACTTCGCGCGCGGTCGATGGCGGCAGCCGCGGACCAACCAAGCGCGTGTTCAGATGAGTGCGGATTGCCAAAATCGTGAGTGAAATAAGATAGCATCCCGCTCAAAACGTCCGAATCAACCGGGGTAGATGCCTGATAATCAAGATATATTTTCCCACTGACGCGCACCGCGCACCTCCACACCGAAATTCCAACTGGAGGATAGCTCCAGTCGCATTGACCGTAACGCCCGCGAGCGTTATTGTCTAGCCTGGAACCATCCTCCAGGGGAAAACATGTTTAATAGCCCTCTCTTCGCGCCCGACTACAACCCACAGTTTTCGGGTCACGAGACCTTCCCTATGCGCTATGGATGGCTAAAGAAAGCGTACGACGCAGTGGCTGCATCTCAAAAAGCAGGTGCCGACCATTCTACGTTCAATGATGTGAGCGCCATTGCTCATTTTGGAGTAGGCAAAAATATGGTGTCCGCCATACGCCATTGGGCTACACAATGCGGAGTGGTTAGCCAAGGGGGGAAAGGAAACATTTCCTCCACTACTGAGCTTGGGGACAAACTCTTCGCGCCTAATGGGCTTGATCCCTTTATGGAAAACCCATCGACTCTGTGGCTTATTCATTGGCAGCTTACAGCAAACCCGAAGCTAACCACGTGGTTCTGGGTATTCAGCCACTTCCCTAACCCTAGCTTTGATCGAGAGCACATTGTCGCAGCGCTTGAAAAAGTCGGCACAGACCGCGGGTGGTCGAAGATGGCGACGGCAACAATTAAGCGAGATGTTGAATGCTTTGTCCGCACATATGCTGCAAAACCGCTTACTAGCAAGCAGACACATGAAGACACGATGGAGTCACCGCTAACAGAATTAAGCTTAATAAAGGCGATAGGGAAAAAAGACGGCTTCAGAATGGTACGAGGTGCAAAAAACTCACTAGGCGATGGCATATTCACATACGCCGTAATTCAATTCTGGATGTCCTACTCCAAAACTAGCACAACCATATCTTTTGAAGTATTGGCGCATCACCCGGGCTCGCCAGGAAAAGTCTTTCTATTGACGGAAGACGATTTAGCCGAACGTCTAACACGTATTGATCTGATCACGGATGGGGCTCTTTCTTGGTCCGAAACCGCAGGATTAAAACAAGTCGTAAAAGCCAAATCGATTTCTCCTGCACAGCTTTTATCGCTTATTGATCATGACTATCCAGCCTACAAACAACGGAATGTCTCGTAATGTATCTTTCAGAAATAGTCCACGTTGCGAGACGCTTTCAACGTTCCATAAAAATCGACAGTGATCTAAACTCCCCCGATGCCCTTTCAGGATTCATTTGCCCTGAGTCTTCTGCATCCGTTTTAATTGCAATGGCAAGCCACAAGATCGAAAACTCGCAAGCCGCGTTCACATGGACAGGGCCTTACGGTAGCGGAAAGTCTAGCCTGGTTATCGCGTTAAGCGCCCTTACAAGCGGCAACAAAGCAAGGCGACTGGAAGCGTCAACTTCGGTAGGAAGGAAAGCAGCCAAAGCTGTAGCCGAAGCTTTTCCAGTTGGAAAACAAGGATGGGAAATTCTTCCTGTTATCGGTCGCAGATCCTCGGTTTCCCAAACTATCGGCGAATCAGTACTCGCTAACGGCTTTGCGTCTATCCCCCCCCAGGGCGGATGGAACGACTCCAATGTGTTATCAACACTCGATAACATCGCAGCGAACACCCCTGGAAAGTCCGGCCTCATTATTTTTATTGATGAAATGGGTAAATTTTTAGAGTCGGCCGCGCGCGATGGTGCAGACCTATACTTCTTTCAGCTTCTAGCAGAAATGGCATCCCGTTCGCAGGGCAAGTTAGTCGTAGTAGGTATTCTTCATCAGGCGTTTGAAGAATATGCTAATCGCTTGTCACGTGATGCCAGAGATGAATGGTCAAAAATTCAAGGTAGGTTCATTGACCTCGCAGTAAATACTGCAGGAGAGGAACAAATTGACTTACTTGCTCGAGCGATACAATCAAACCACTCGAGTGAACCAAGTTCAGAAGCAAAAACGGTGGCCGAAAGTATCCGCCGAAATAAAGCGGGTGTCTCCGACACTCTAGAAAAATTATTAGAGGACACATGGCCTCTTCACCCGATAGTAGCTTCTTTACTTGGACCTATTTCACGCAGGCGTTTTGGACAAAACCAGCGTAGCTTATTTGGGTTCCTAAACTCTGCAGAACCGTTTGGTTTCCAAGACTTTTTGCGCACAGAGTGTAACGGAGAACGCTACAATCCTGATAGGCTTTGGGACTACTTAAGAGTAAATTTAGAGCCCTCTATAATTTCCTCACCTGACGGCCACCGATGGGCAATGGCAGCAGAAGCTCTCGATCGCTGCGAGGCAAATGGCGGAACACTTCAGCATGCTCAAATATTTAAAACCATCGCATTAGTCGACCTATTCCGTGATCGTTCCGGACTATACGCTAGCACTTTGTTGCTAGGTGCCGCAGTCGCGTTAGAACCTGGAAAACTTATAGAAATTTTGGATGATTTGAAACGCTGGTCATTAATAATTTACAGAAAACACTTAGATGCATATAGCGTATATGCAGGTAGTGACTTCAATATAGAAGAAGCCATAGATCTAGCGCTGGAAGAAGTGAAAGAGGTTCACTTCGGAACTCTCCAAAACCTAGCAGGCCTTCACCCAATTCTAGCTAAAAGACATTACTTTGAAACTGGTGCTTTGCGATGGATCGACATTAAGTTAGGCTCCATTTCAGCATCCGTTTACACAGCACCGAACTTTATCCCTGAACAGGGTACTATCGGCCAGCTGCTTTTAACTCTACCGACACTAGGAGAGGATCAAAAGAAAGCCGAAGAGTTTTGTAAAGACGCTTCAAAGCGGGCACAAAAAAAAGGCAAAGAAGTTATCGTTGGATATCCTGCCCACGCTTGGGCAATCATGGACCTATCCAAAGAACTAAAAGCACTGGAAAAAGTGCAAGAGGAACGATCAGAGCTTCAAGGCGACCCGGTGGCAAGACGCGAAGTACTAAATAGATTGATACTCGTCCAAAACCAGCTGGAAACAGAGCTGCAACAAGCGTTATCTAAGGCAACCTGGTTTAAGGATGGAAAGAAGCTTTCCGGACTAAGCCAGTACGAGCTAAATAATCTTGCATCCGATATCGCACTGAAGCAATACAGTGACTCTCCAAAAATCCATAATGAGCTTCTTAATAGGGCGAAACCTTCCAGCAATGCTATTGCCGCGCAGAATGCTCTATTGAAAGCAATGGCGTTAAATGAGGGAAAAGATCGGCTAAATATTGAAGGGTATCCCGCCGAGGGCGGCCTCTTTGACTCACTGCTCGGAAAAACTCGATTATATATTGCTTCCGGGCCAAGCTATAAGTTCCAAATACCTAATTGGGCTAATGACCCAGCAAACATGGCACCGACCTGGGCGGCAGCCACAGCTTATCTAGAAAATAATAGCGCACGCTCTGTTGCAATAAGCGAACTATATTCAATATGGGAATCACCGCCCCTAGGAATAAAACGTGGGTTGATGCCAGTTCTTTCAGTTGCATATCTTTTGTCAAGAAAAGAAAATCTAGCTGTATATAGAGAGGGCATATTTCAAGCCCGATTCACGGATCTGGACGTCGATTATTTAGCTAAAGATCCAGATTCCATTCAACTTCGATGGATGGATCTTAGTAACGTTTCCACCGGACTACTAACCGGCCTCGCTAAAGTAGTAAGAAAACTGGATGCAACAAATGAGCTACTAGAGCTCACAGCTATTGATGTAGCGAAAGGACTAATTGCAGTATTCGATAGGCTTCCGAACTGGACTAAACGCACTCAAAAACTTTCTGAAAATGCAAAATTGGTTCGCGGGATATTCAAAAACGCTTACGATCCTAATCAGCTTCTGTTCACTGACTTACCAGCGATAAATGGCGACAAAAACATCAATGATGAGAATAACATTCATGAGATTGTTTGCCTTGTCGAAAGCGCGCTTATAGAGCTCATCCAGGCCTACCCACAAATGCTGGATAAAATTTCAAGCCTGATGCTCGGCGAACTTGGTATGGACGGTATGTCATCTGACTCTCTAGCCGAGCTTAGAGTTAGAGCAAAAAACATAAAGCAAATGTCCGGTGATTTTCGCGTCGACGCTTTTATCAGTCGGCTATTAAATTATGACGGTACAACAATACAAACCGAAGGCATTGGTAGTCTTGCGGTCAGCAAGCCACCGCGAGACTGGGTAGACGCTGATCTAGATAAATCTCTAATCGAAATTGCTGCTTTTTCAAGGTCATTTATTCGTACTGAGAGTTATGCGAGGGTTCAAGGTAGGACTGATCGTCGGCGCGCTATGTCTGTAATTATTAGCGGAAGAGGCCAATCACGTCCTTATGAAGCGGATTTTGAAATATCAGAGTCGGAACAAAAACACGTTACCGATTTGATAGGTGAAATACAAAAAGCAATAAGAAATCATAACCCAGCAAAGAGAAATATTGTGCTCGCAGCTCTAGCCGAATTAAGCACAAAACTTATTGAAGATAGCTCTTCGATTTCAAACAAAGTATAGGAAAAACAAATGATTTCCGCTGAAAAGCATGTATTAGGTCTATCCGGAGGTCGCGATAGTGCCGCTTTAGCTATCTACATGCGCCATAACTACCCTGATCTGGAAATTGAATATTTTTATACCGACACAGGTAAAGAGCTGCCTGAAGTATACGAGTTTTTAGGAAAGCTGGAGGGCTTTCTTGGGCAGCCAATTCTCAGGCTAAATCCCGACAGAGATTTCGACTACTGGTTGAAGCAATACAATAACTTTCTACCGTCCGCTCAAACTCGGTGGTGCACTAGACAGCTAAAGCTAAAGCCTTTTGAGGATTGGTTAAAGCCAATTCTTGCGTCTGGCACTACAGTTCACAGTTATGTAGCTATTAGATCTGATGAGCCTTACCGGGAAGGTTATAGTGCAAAACAAGAAAACCTTAAAATACACCTCCCCTTTAAAGATAAAGGCATTGATAAGGCGGCAGTAATAGAGCTACTAGAAGGTTCTGGCTTAGGGCTACCTAAATACTACGAGTGGCGATCACGTAGCGGTTGTACCTTTTGCTTCTATCAACAAAAAATTGAATGGATTCGACTTAAAGATCGTCATCCTGACGCTTTCATAGAAGCAATGGCCTATGAAAAAACAGCGGTAGCAAACGGTTCGCCATTTACGTGGAGCCAAGGTGAGTCATTGGAGGAGATGTCAAAACCAGACAGAGTTCAACAAATCAAAGAAGATTATGAGAAGCGCCTTTTAAGGGTCAGCTCGAAAAAAAGAAGCAATCCATTAAGGCCCGAAATCGAATTAATTGATATTGACGAACTCTATGGGCAGCCTAAATTTTGCGTCACTTGTCATAAATAGCTTCTCCGGGCCATTGCCCGGAGACGCTCTCCACCTCTCCAATATAGGTGAAAACGACTAAACAAGAAGCTAACGTACAAAAACTAAAATGGGTTAACAACCTCAACCTCTTCGTCTGCACTTGAGCTTCGCATCTCATCAACTATTTTGTCTAATAAAACCATCGGATTCCACTGAGAATCTCTTAACCATCCATCGATGATGTTCAATCCGCCATTCGAAAATCTTTCAAATACATGTATAACCTCGTCTACATTTTCGTCCCGCATGTATTTCATATCTCTCAATACAGACAAGCCAAACATAAAAATAATATTATGCTGATCTACAAGCGTATCTTTACTCGTACCAGAAGTTCCTTCAAACGTACCCAGCACTATCTTTGTACTTTCCTTTTCAACCTCTTCCTGAATATTATATTTTTTCCCGACCATTGCTGCGAAAATTATTAAATCCTTGATATATGGGAAAGTTTTTTGCATTTTGCTTCCCTCTTCTTCATCCAATGAACCATATACAAGCAAATTCACCACATGATTGTATTTGTTATTTCTACGAACTTCTTTAGACTGAAGTTCCTTGCTTAAATTAACCATTGCTCACCTCCAAAGCCAGGACTCTGTCCCGTTCACAGCCATACCTGTTCGCAACAATTTCCTTACCATTTATATTAAATATGTCTAGAGGCTTATCACCTTGATCGCCAGCCTCCTCTAATATTAGGCAGTACTCAGCGCCGATCCTTGCCTTAACCACGCTGTTCATTTCTTCTCGCCACTGACTACTTGAAACAAAGAACATTACCTGCTCTGCATGTTTAGGCAGGCTGCTGACCACCACATTTCTGTAACTGTCGTCTAACACTCCGAATGGAGCATCGATAACCAATGGCGCCACAGTTGCAGAGGTCAACAACGGATCTCTCACCTTTTGGTTTTCTTTAACAAACTCGATAAGCGCTGCAGTTATAGATAGATTAAGTAGCAGATTTAGACCGTCACCTTGACCAACACTAGTACCATCACTTCTAACCAAGTGTATAGAGAAGTCGCTTGATGAAGCACGAATTTCATAGGCATGCCTTGAAAAAGACTTCATCATTTCATTAACTTTTTCTACGATGTGTAGCCTAACTCTCTTCTCAGTCGAACTTAAATGTTCAGAGAGATAGTTTTTTATATCCTCTAAAAATTTTTGCTGTAGTGCTAGATCACCAAGTAACTCGTCATTTGGTCTAAGCGCATTTAATCTTTTTTGTTTCGACTCGAGGTCTTTTGTAAAGCTTTCTACTCTTACTTTATATCCACCAAGCAGTTGATGCTGACTACCCAGGTCCAGAGAAATAGCTTTTCTTTTATTCTGCAAACTCGATATCTTCTCTTCTGGAATTAAAACGATCTTATCATGGATTAACTTCAATCGATTTTTCGCGTGCTGGATCTGCGCCTCCAAACTGTCTGTCTTTTGCAAAATTCCTGTAATTGCATCACTTGCAACGGAATTAATCGTTTTAATGCTTTGAATTTGTGCTCGTATTCCTCCAAAGCGATTTTGCAATGCAGGATTCGCAGCTTTATCTAATAGCTTTGCGATATTTATATAACGCTCAGATCCAGCCTCTAAAGATTGGCCGCAAATGCAACGGGCTGCAGCTAAAATATCGTTAATAAAGGTTTCGTTATATGGCTCAGGCAACCGTCCTTTCCACGTGCTTTCATCAATAAACTCAAGTGACTCCTCTGCAAACTCCTTACCAAAAATTGCCCAACCGAATTTGCTCACTGTTTTAAACTTACTTACCAACGAATCCTTATGTTCTCGCTCAAGCTTTTGCAAAGCCTGCTCAAGATCAGCCTCTTCCTTTTTTAAAGAATTCAAGTCCTGATTATTTATCTGTAAAAGCTCCAGCTCTACTGCGTCGAACTGAGCTTGTAGTTCTGGTATTTTGCTTTCGAGTGCTAATATGTCGACTTCTAAGTCGTGCTTTTTATTGCTAATTGCCTCAACCTGCTCAGCTAGCTCTGATGCTTCCCCCGAGTTATCTAGCTCTGCAATTTTTTTCGACGACGCAAGTATTTGCTTCCTTAAGGTCTCTTCTACAACCTCTGCTATTCTAAAGCCCAATATATTACGTATGGACTTCGCTAAATTAATTCCTTTATTTCCAACCTCAACTGCGTTACTACCTTCTCCTTGAAAGAAGAAATAATCTGCCATTTCTTTCGGAAGCATTCCATTAACGACCAACTCCGGCTCTGGCAAACTAGTCCCCATCGTACCATCTGAGATTTTGTATACTCGTAAATTGCCGGCCATGTAGCTCTTCGTCTGATGAAGACTTTTATCAAAAACTCGACTTATTAAGAACTCTTCACCTCCATTTTCAAACTCAATTTCAACAGAGCATTTGCTGGCACCATCCTTGTCAGCCTCAAAGTTCAATAGCGCCTGTGGGTTTCTAAAATTAGTCGTAAACTCACCATAAAAGCACCATTTTATAGCATTCAGTAGCGCTGTTTTTCCGACACCATTTTCAGCATGAATTACTGTAACGTTTCTAATTTTGTCGGTCGCAAAGTTAATAACAACCTCGCCATAATACTGCCGAAAATTCTTAAGCTTAATTTTCCGAAGAAGCATTTACTTTTTCCTTGTATGCAGAAAATTCCGTCTCTAAAACCTTCTCAATGCGGCTCGTCTTATTTGAGGTTTTGGCTCCGTACATGGCTTCTTTCTCAATTTTAATTAGCTTCGCGAGAGTTCGCTGAATTATATCGCTCTCCCTTTCCTTTTCAATATCAGCTGCAATCATCTTCAACTCCTCTAGAACGTTCATTAAAACTCCTTAATATCCAAATCAAACGTCTCCGCCAATTCGCAGGCAATAGGTTCGACTTGCGCTCTATTTTTCGAAAGACGTACAAACTCCATTACCCTATATAGCTCACGGCGCACGAGCCCGGAAAAGCAAGACTCACCTTTCCCCTGCGGCGAAGGAACGACCACAAAATCATAAATATCTGCAACTTCCTTACCAGGCGACTTTCGAAGTATTCGACCTCGTCGCTGTACGAATTGACGAGAGTTTGTGGTACTGGCAAGGATAAATGCCCGTTTGCACGCCGGTATGTCAATCCCTTCATCTAATACCTTCATAGATACCAATGCGTCGATACTACCCTCTTTGAAATCGTCCATTATAGCTAGTCGTTCAGCTCGATTTTCTTCAGCGGTAAATCGTGAAATTTTCCAACCCAGTGTTTTCATTGTCTCTGAAACTGCTTGGAGCTGTGCAATGTCCTTGGAACGGCCATCTCCATCGCCTTGATCCAAGACGCTACCCTCTCCAACATATATTAGGGTATGCTGCTTATCCTCGAGATCGAGCTCTCTTAGCAGGTCTCTTAATACTGATATCTTGTTCGATGCATTACTTATAATTTTATTTCGGCGCCGAATTATGTCCTTAAGTTTATTACTCATTTCCGTAGACTCAAGAGCGTACAGCCTTGCTATTTCCCTGCTTAACTCTAAAAAGCTATCCATTTCAGCTTCACTAAGCTGAACTATATTCAAGTAATAATTATAAGGCGTTAAAACTCCCTGACCCAAGGCGTTTGCCATGGTGTATGTGGCAACAATTTCCCCGTAAGCCTTTTTCAGATTCTCTATTTTTATAGGGTCGGTTTCATAACCGACGTCCAACTCATCAGAATAGGGTGTAGCTGACAAACCTATCTTATATTGGGCTTCAGGTACTGCATTTGATAAAGCCTCACTGGAGTGGTGGTGGCACTCATCTCCTACGAAAAAAATATCACTCGTCGCGATTCTGGAAATTGAAGATTGGAAATTTTCGCTCTTCAAGGTTTGATTGACAACGACGACACTAAAAAAATCAATCGCTTTTAAATTCAATTGATTTATTGCAGATCGTAATTTTTCTTCCCAAACATTTTTATTTCCAAAACATTGGATCGGCGTCATATTGAAAATTTTTAGCTCTTTCACCCATTGCTCAGCAAGAGCCACATATGGTACAGCTACAATTAATGCCAGCTTTTTACTTCGGTTCGCCTCAAATATTTTTGACACGCCCACCATGGCGGTTATAGTTTTTCCAGCACCGGTCGCAAGTTTAAATATACCCTGATAGTTATTATCAGCCCAACTTCTTAGAGCCTTTTTCTGATGGGAGAGCACTTTAAACTCGCTGCCATTTATCTTAACTGGCTCTACTGGATAGCCTTTATTATAAATATCAAACCCGTGCTCTTCCAGTTTATTTTCATCTTCATTCAAATCAATAGTGTGCATACTTAAATTATTTTCTGTGACCTTTTTATGTATAGCTGTATAAAGCTCACTAGGAATATCGAAAACTGCTACATGAGGATCTTCACCTAGCCAAAGCCGCTCAAAACCTTCTTCATAAGGTTTTGCGTATCCGGCATAAACTTCAGTTTCCCAACTTCGATATACAGAAATTGACTCGAAATTAAGATCTGAATTAATGGCGTTTGTTGTTTCATTCGCTGAGCCCTGGAATAGTATTTTATTCCCATGGGCATCATACATAATCCCAACCTTCTCGTGATACATTCCACGACGTCTATAAGCAAACTTTATTTTAAGCCGGCCTGTTACAGTCATTAGAAAAAAAAGCTTTAGTCTATATTTCAAAACATCAGTCACGGCTTCTGCAATCAAACTCTCTAAGTCACGTTCGAGCTTTTTTGCCAGGTGACTTACTAAGCCACCATCTTTTAAAACTTCAAATTCCTCATCATCCAACGGATACCCAATTACGAGCCTCATCTCACCATTATTCTTTATAAGACTTCTAATTCCGGCGAGTGCGTACATCAAAATAGAGGTGGAAAAAAAACCCACAGCCCTATCGTAGCGAACACTTGCAGTTAAGGACGGCGTATAAAAATCGTTGAGAATGCTATCCTCGCCGCTCCTATATACTCTTTTTGTATTCAGGTCTTTAAAGTTCATTTTTTTTCCACCAAAACCTGTTGGATACGTAGTACTTTGTCAACCCTGCATCTAGGGATCTTCGACCACACCAAATTTAAGTCTAGAAACTGTGCGCTTGCCATTGTGATTAGTCACTTGGCTTACTGTATGCTGGAGTTTTTTTGGCGTTAATTCGTAACGTCAGCGACCTTAGCCTCGACGTCCCGCTCAGGAAGGCGTCGACGTAGCTGAACTCATCCATGTGATTTTTCCTCCGACGTATCTACTCGCCACTACGCTAACCTTACTCGTTCGAATGGCTCCGAACTAGTGCCCATTCCTACTTCAATCGCTTATGCATTCTCATGGGAGCTGATAAGACTCTAAAATATTTCAGTTGTACATAACTGCTATGACAATCCCCCCAAGACGCTTCGTACCATGTCATTGCAGTGCCCTAGCTGAGGGGGTGGGTGTTTTTACTCCTACGCAACAGAAAAATTCGAATATGCAATCAACCGCTTCACCATGGAAGCAAAACGGCAACTGAATGTGCTCGACCGCCACCTAAGCGAGAGTTCCTACCTCGCGGGCAACGCGTATACCATCGCCGACATTGCGGTTTGGCCATGGTATGGCGAGTTGGTACGAGGCAACCAGTACTAGACTGGTGAGCTCCTCAGCGTTCAGCGTTGGGCGGAGCTAATCGCCAAGCGCCCTGCGGTAGGGTGAATCGGACATGGGTGACGAATCAAGCCAAATGGTGGAGCGCCACAAGGCGACGGACTTGGATTGAAGGGGAGGCCGTGACGTTCGGCGCTGTAGTGGTAGTCGCCGATGAGCAATTCGATCAGCACAACACTCACTGGACATATCTGGCAGTGTTGAACGAGATTACAGAGGAAGCGGCTCGGTCCGTTCGCCAGCAGGGGCAAGCCTTCGGTTTCTTACATGATGAGCCTAACCTGAAGATTGGTCTTGCTTACCTGGAGAGAAATTCTAGATGCCTCCCGTGCTCTATTAGGAACCTTCCGTGCAAAACTGGACGAACCATTTCAAAGACGGAGGTATAGCGTTGCTTCACAACAAATACTCGCTTTACCTTCCTCAATCGTGGCTACCGAAAACCTAAAGCCGGATGGATAGAACAGGAGGGATGGGCCGCTCCCAACATTAAAGGAATGTGATGGAGTCCTCCGGATCAGGAGGAACAACATCTGCTCCGCCTATGACGCCTCAGCGCATTGCAACAGGGAGCAGTATTCCAAAGAGTATTCCAAGCAAAAAAATCAACAGTTAAAAGCGTTAAAAATCAATAGCTTGTATATCTAGTTCAGATTACCCCGGCCCACCAAATACGAAGCACCACCAAAACCCGCCTTGTGCGGGTTTTGTTGTTTCTGGGCCCCTGGAAACGCACCGCCGAATGGACCTTCGGATTTTTCCTGCAAGACGTCGCGCCTGGCATGAACTGGCGCGAGCCACCCCACGAAGATAGCCTTCCCTAGTTGCTGCTCATCAGCGACCGGCTTTGACAGGCCGAAAAGTGTAACCTTTCACTCCCCTTGATACGTCGGCATGCTTCGCGCATTCCGCCTCGTTCATGGCGGCTGTGCGTGGGGCATCTTCGGGTGCGCCGGGTTCCTACACTTCCGGTCTGTCAACCCGCGTACAGCTGCCACCCAACCCTGTTTGACAGCAGGGGATGGCAGCTCCCATCACCAGTGTAGGAGCGTCACCATGAAAAAGATCACTCCCAATCCCCCATGCCCAAGCCAATCCGGCGCGGATATCTTTTGTATCGCCCAAGGCATCGACCCCGAAACCTTGCTCGTACAGGCCTGCGAAACCCTCGCCTCGCTGAACGCACTCACGACTGACCTGGCTTTCGAGCTGGATGGCGCCTATCGCCATAAGCTTCTGGCCACCCAGCAACTGGGCGTCCTGGGTGAGTTGCTTGTGACGCGCGCACTGGACATTCTTGTGCCAACAGCAGATTCAGAAGCAGCGGGAAGGACCGCTTTCCAATCCTGAAATAGCCATCCAGCGGGGACGCACCAAAAGTCAGTAAAAGGTGAGCGACCAATTTCCCAACAATAAGGCCGCCACCTTTTTCCGAACGACGAATAATCAGGCTTTCAGAAAAATTCTCTTCGCCAGTGCATGGACAATTGACCCACTAAAACTAAAACACTTCTCAATCGCTCACAAAACAAATTAGCCAGCTAACTTTCTAATATCCATTCGAATAGACGAACAACAATACTTTAACTTTTTTGACACGCCCCGCCTAAATACCCTCTTTATTTTCACAAATATTTTACATACCGCTTTTTAAGATTATTCCACTACGACATTATCGTCATGCGAGTCGCTTAAGGAGTGGATATGGCAGGCTTAATGGCGTCAGTTAACAGTCGCACCCAACTGGTAGGTCAAAATCGCCTGGAACTATTGCTATTCCGATTTAACGATCGCCAACTGTACGGAATAAATGTATTTAAAGTCCGGGAGGTCATTCGCTGCCCAAAGCTATCGATACTACCTAAGTCTAATATCAATATTTGTGGAGTAGCGAATATTAGAGGCACCAGTATTCCAATACTGGACCTGGCGATGGCGACCGGACTGCCGGGCGTCAAGGACACTGAAAGTGCCTTCGTCATTCTTACGGAATATAACAGCCGCGTGCAGGGCTTCCTGGTGTATGCCGTTGAACAGATTGTCAATTTGAACTGGGAAGACATACACCCGCCGCCCAAGGGCAGTGGCGAAAACAACTACCTGACGGCTGTTACGCACACAGGCAACCAGCTGGTCGAGATTATTGATGTAGAAAAAGTCTTGACCGAGATATCGCCATCGTCCGAGGAAATCTCATTGGGTGTAGTCGATGACGAGGTGAGCCGGTTGGCGCGACAGTTACGCGTTCTGACCGTAGACGACTCCATGGTGGCCCGTAAACAGGTCACCCGTTGTCTGGAAACCGTCGGCGTTGAGGTCGTCGCATTGAATGATGGTCGACAGGCTCTGGACTATCTTCGCGCAATGCTCGAGGAAGGCCGCAAGCCGGATGAGGAGTTTTTGATGATGATTTCAGACATCGAAATGCCAGAGATGGACGGCTACACATTGACTGCCGAAATACGCAACGACCCTCGTATGGCGAACCTGCACATTGTGCTGCATACCTCGCTGTCAGGTGGGTTCAACCAGGCCATGGTCAAGAAGGTGGGCGCCGATGACTTCCTGGCGAAGTTTCGTCCCGATGACCTGGCTGGCCGCGTGGTAGCCCGTATCAAAGCAACCAGCGTCTGTTGATTTCAAAGATCGTACGTTCGAGACAAGGAGGCTTTATATTTATATAACACCAAGAACCGTCGACCTGAACGTTCCATCACAGAAAGATCAACTAGCTGCACGCGTTCCCGTCCAGCGTTATGGTTTTAAAAACACCGAGTCACTATGGCTCGAAGATAATGCAGTGCATGAACACGTTTAACCTGGAACCCAAGCTGTACCGTCAACTGTAGCTGGACTTTCAAGTAACAGCTCAGCGACGCAAGCAGCAGATGATTATTCAGCCGCGCGTGCAAAACATATTGGCTTGTCAACATCAGAGGATGCTGGCAACTATTACTGTGGGCGGGAGACATCATGAAATTCAACTCATTGCAGACTCGGATCTGCTTCACTGCAGGCATCTGCCTGTTTATATCATCGGCGAGCCTGGTGCTATATGGACTGTTCTCTTCCACGGCCAGCGAAAAATACGTAGCCGGCGAAGTATCTGCACTTATTGAGAATTCAACCATACGCGAAGTGCAGAACCTGGCAGAGTCACGGGCCAACGCTATTCAGGCAAAACTGCAAAATGCACTGGATGCGGCGAGAACACTGGCCAATGCATTTGCGGCCAGCAAAACCGCACAAAGCTCACTTTTATTAGGCCGCGAACAGATCAATACGATGCTGCTCAGCGTGCTTAAAGATAACCCCGACTTCAACGGCACTTATTCCTGCTGGGAGCCGGACGCCGTGGACGGCCAGGATCAGGCGTTCCGCAATGGCGAAGGCGGCAATAACCCACTGACCGGACGCTTCACGCCTTATTGGACACGCAGTTCGGACGGCCATATCGCGGTGCAACCCTTGGTGGAGTATGACTCCCAGGCCCGTCATCCCAATGGCGTCCCCAAAGGCGGCTGGTACACGGGGCCCCGCGACACCCAGAAAGAAAGTGTATTGGACCCCATCCCGTACGTCGTTCAAGGCAAGAACGTGTGGCTGACCACGCTTTCAGTGCCGATCACCGCCAATGGCAAATTTTATGGCGTAGTCGGCGCAGACTTCGATATTGCCTTCATCCAGAAGCTCAGCGAACAAATGTCAGCCGACCTTTACTCCGGCAAAGGCTCCGTCTCGATCCTGAGCAATCAGGGGCTGGTGGTTGCGGACAGCCAGAGGACCGATCTGATCGGCCAACCCTTGAAGGGGTTGCTGCCCGATACCTGGGAAAAAACCCTGGCCGATATCCAGAGCGCGCGCGGTGTCGGGCAGTTCAACAAGGACAGTCAGAACATCGAAGTGTTGATGCCGATTCAGTTGGGCCGTACTGGCAAGCCATGGGCCATATTGATTCGCCTGCCCAAGGCCGTGGTGATGAGCCAGGCGATCGCCCTGGAGCAGGAAATGCAATCGCGCAGTGTCAGCAACAGTGTCTGGCAGGTGTCGGTGGGCGTAGTCATTTCCTTGCTGGCCCTGGTAGCGCTGTGGTTTGCCACCGCAAAAATTGTCGGGCCGATTCGTGAGGCAGCCGCGTTGGCGGCGAGTATCAGCTTGGGTGATTTCTCACGCCGTCTGGTTCAAAAGTCTGAAGATGAAGTCGGACAGTTATCTTTTGCCCTGAATGACATGTCAGAAAGTCTGCAACGCCAGGTGCGAATCGCCGAGCGCATTTCCGAAGGTGACCTGGACCTGGAGGTTCGCCTCTCATCCCCCCAGGACGCCCTCGGCAAATCATTGGAGAAAATGGTCAGCAACCTGAATAACCTGATTTCGGAAGTCCAGGTCAGCGCGACTCAAATCACCGGCAGCTCCGCCCAAGTCACCGAGTTGAGTCAGTCGCTGTCCGATGGGGCGTCCAATTCGGCCTCGTCGATCACCGAAATCAGCGCCGTGATGACGCAGATGGCCGCACAGACCACCGACAACGCCGCCAATGCGAGGAAGGCTGACGAACAGTCCCAGGCTTCACGGGCCGACGCTGGCGAAAGTGACAAGTTAATGAGCGAGTTGATTGCCGCCATGGCCGAAATCGACAACTCCGGCAAAGACATCACCGCCATCATCACCACCATCGACAACATCGCAGCCCAAACCAACCTGCTGGCCTTGAACGCTGCGATTGAAGCGGCCAGAGCCGGAGAGCTTGGCCGGGGATTTGCCGTGGTCGCCGACGAAGTCCGCAGCCTCGCCGCACGTAGTGCTGAAGCTGCTCAGCAAACCGCCGCCCTGATCGCCGACTCTTCAGTCAAGACCCAGCGCGGTATGGTCATTGCCGGCCGTACCGCCGACTCGCTGAGAAATATCGTCAGCGGAACCAGTGCGGTTTCGAGCCTGGTGTCATTGATCTACCAGGCATCAAGCGAGCAGGCATCCGGCTTGCAACAGGCCAGCATCGGCCTTGAGCAGATCGATGAGGTGACTCAGCAGAATCAGTCCAACTCCCAGGAGTGCGCGGTGGCGGCCAAGAACCTGTCGGAACGGGCAAATACCATGCAACGCGGTCTCAGCCGCTTCAAAGTGAAGAGTTCCTAGTAGGTCGATTACCGTCAAGGAGGAGCTATGCCTGAACCAAAAAACTACAAGATCAGCTTTATCCACCAGGGTCAGGAGAGGGAGATCTACCTCACTTCGATGGACTGTCACGATGCCTACAAATGGCGATACATTGCCGATAGCCTGGGCATCAGCTATTGCAGTTCCGACGGGCGCGTCATGCTTTCACACGCCATAAAAAACCTCGTAGAAGCCAAGGGAGTCAGCCAGGTCGTGGTACAAACAATGCCAGAGTCAAGCGACCACTGACCCGGGACAGGCTGACCATTGTCGCCCGCGCCCTGGCCCTCCATCGGCGCCGGCTTCGTACGCAACGCCGTGTGGGATCACCTGCACGGTCACCCCCTGGGGCCACTGACCGGTACCTCCTGCCACAAAAACCTCACACTCATTCACGAATTATTAAGAATCCCCCTCGTATACTCACCGATTGCCCGGACCGTTCCCCCGAACGGTCCCCTGCCCCGGTAGCCAGAATCCATGACGCGTTCCGCTCCTCTGCTGCTCCTGCTCGCTGCGCTGTTGTTCTTCTTCGCCCTTGGCAATCACGAGTTGCAAGGCTCGACCGAGGCCCGTGTGGCCGGGATCGCCATGGCCATGCACCTGGATAACGATTGGGTGGTGCCGCGACTGTTCCGTGAACCCTTCCTGGAGAAACCGCCGCTGAGCCTGTGGCTCGACGCCGGGGCGATCCGCCTGTTTGGCGGCACCACGTGGGCAGTGCGCCTGGCGTCGGCGTTTGCCGGGCTGTTCAGTGTGATGCTGCTGTACGGGATGCTGCGCAAGTTTGGCCGGCCCAAGACGCTGGCGTTTGTCGCGGCGCTGATGCTGGCGACCATGGCCAGTTACTGGAGCAACGTACGCGGCGTCGGTGAAGATTCGCTGCTCACCCTCGGGGTCACCATGGCCCTGCTGGCGTTCTATCAGGCCAACCGCCCCGCCTCGGAGCGCGACCGTTCGAACCTGGGCACCTGGTTGCTGTTTACCCTGGGGATGGTGATCGCCACCTTGAGCAAAGGTGTGCTGGGCCTGGCCATGCCGGGTATCGTGATCTTCGTCTATTTGGCCAGCACCAGCCTGATGGATAAACAATTCAAGCTGGGCGACTGGGTCAAACCCGGGCTGTTCACGCTGCTGGCGCTGGTGCCGCTGATGATCTGGCTGGGTTTCCTGTACCAGCGCGACGGGCTGCAAGCGGTACGTGAAGTGCTGTTGACCAACAGTGTCGGACGCTTCAGCGGCTCGTTTGTCGAAGCCGGTCACTACGAGCCGTTCTATTACTACATCGTCAAACTGCCCGAAGCCTTTTTGCCCTGGAATATTCTGGTGTACCTGGGGCTGTGGCACTTCCGTAAAAGCCTGGTGCGCAACCGCTACCGACTGTTTTTCAGCGTGTGGCTGGTGGCGCAGTTCACCCTGCTGACGCTCGCCTCCAGCAAGCGCACGGTTTACCTGATGGCACTGACGCCCGCCGCCGCAGTGCTGGCCGCCGAGTATGGTGGCGTCTTGCTGGGCTGGCTGAAAAGCCGCGGGCAGGTTTCCAACGTTGCCGAACACGTTTATGCCCATCGTCGTGGCCTGGTCGGTGGTTTTTTCACCCTGGTGATTGCCTGCTACCTGATTGCCGCTTTCTGGTTCGCCCCCAAGGCCGATGTGCGTCAGTCGTTTGTGCCGGTGATCAGCCAGATCCAGGCGATGCAGGCGCAGGGCAAGGAAGTGGTGCTGTATCAGGCCAACGAGCGAATCGCCGGCGCCGGGGTGTTCTACATGCAGGCCTATTTGACGATTCTGCAAACGCCGGAGGAACTCAAAAGTTACCTCGCGGCCAAGCCCGGCAACGTGGCCCTGGTGGACAATACTGACCGGCTGAACGTACCCGTGAAGGTGGTCAAGGAGATGGCGATCAACCGTCAGCCGTACTATTTCGTCGAGCAGTGATGTAAGAGGCGCCTGCCTTGAGTAACTAACTACCGCCATCGACACTGCAAGACTGCGCACCCTCAGGGATCCATCAACCCTGAGGACCGGCCATGCCCGCTCAGCCCCCGAACACATCACCACTGCCCCCCGAACAACTGAACAACTACCTGCTGCAGATCGGTCATCGCTTGCAGGTTTTCCCCCACGGCCAGGCGCCCGCAGCGCAGTCCTCTGCAGAGTTGCTGGAGATGCAGGCGCTGCACGCGGCCCTGGCAGAAGAGAGCCGCTGGGGCCTGCAGAAGGTAAAAGTGCACTACACCGTACCCCGCAACTGGGTGATCCACGGCGAGCAGGGCCTGTTGAACCGCACGCGCATCCACACGGCGCTGCACAATAAACTGACCGCCATGGAAACAGAGCGGCGCCCCAACGGCCATTTGCGCAAAAACTGGATACTCGACAGCCATCAGTTGATGCTGGAGGCAGAGGCCAAGTTGAAGGTTGCAGATCGCTTGCTCAGCCCCGCCGACCAGTTGATGGTGACGAATATCGTCTTCGGCCCCGAGCGGCGCCCGGGCATCCATCGCCTGACGTTTCGCTACCGCCAGCAGACCATCGAGTTCGCCGGAGTGTTCGTCCTCACGCGCAGCCAGACACCGGTCACCCACCTGGAGATCGAGGACGGTGATGCGTTGCTGTTCACCCCTTCCAGAGGCCTGGAGGCTTTCACCTCGCTCAAGCATCTGGATCGCACATTGCAAGAGCGCATGAAGCAGGCCGCCTGGCGCCAGGAACTGCTGCAACACCTGCCGCGCCGTTACCAGCACTTGCGCGCAGCGAGTATCTGGCCCCTGGTGCCAGAACCTATCGACAGCCTCCCGCTGAACGAACACACCTACAACGCCCTGCAGCACAAACAACATCAGGACATCGCGTTTGCCCTTGGCCTGGACGGCCAGCCAGCGCCGACAGACGTCGCCAGAATGACCCTCGAACTGGACCAGGCCCTGCGCTGCTCGCCTTGGGACCTGTCCTCGCGCCTGGAACTGCGCGCGCAACAGTTACTGGAAAAACTGCTCCACGAATCCGCCCCGGACTGGTACCGCAGCGCCAATGAAGCTCAGCGCAAGACCCTCGCCGAACACCTGCGCACTTACGAACACCTCAGCCTGCAAGTGCTGGCGTTACTCGGCCCGGCGGCCTCGCCCGAGGCCATGGCACGTCTGCAAGTGCTTGAGCACCTGGATGACGACCTGGATATCCAGGGCCTGATCCCCGAGCAACTGCAGATCAGCACTGAGCGCACCCTGAAGTCAGGCAACTCGTACAACCAGCACAACAACCTGGTGCAATTGGCGATACGTGGCTTGCACCATGGCGATGAACAAACCGACTCCGAGTTTCTCAAACACACCTGGCTGACCTACGCCCAACAGCCCTTGCCGCCCGAGTTCCAGGACGTCACGCCGGCTTACCTGGCCGAGCTGCTGGCCAAGGTTCAACCAAGCCTGACCTTCGCCGAAGAACAAAAACGCGCCCACAGTCTGCCCGCCGTACAGGACGCCATGCAGCAGATGCTCGACAGCCGCCTGCACGCGCTGGCCTACAGTGCATCGTTGCAAAACCATATCAGCACTGACGACTACGCACTGCTGCAGACCCTCAGTGAAGGACCATCGCCCACACTCACCGCCTGCTGCCTGTTCCTGCACAAGGCGCCCCTTAAAGACCTGTGGGTGCTGCGCCAGACCGATGCAACGGGCGCGGTCAAACGCTTGCTGCTGTGCACGCCTCACGCACCCCGCGCCGAACAGTTCCAGGCCTTTGGCAGCGAGCGGGAATTGCAGGCGCACATCCTCGGCTGGAGCCAGGAGGTAGCGTCCGTCCCCGGTTCGCGCAGCATGAAAGACTACCTGCTTGAACAACTGGTCAGCCGGATCCGGCCCAAATACAGCGCGATGCTTTCCGCCTTGGGTTTTACCCCGGCCAGCCTCGAGTATTTGATGATCAGTTTCGGCGCGCCCTCCACCTATGAAGCCTGCCTGGTGGAAATGAGTACCACGACGCTGGCCATGCAGGCCGATGAATACCTGCATCAGATGCCCAAGTGGCTGAGCCAGGCTTCGGTGGCGGACCGACAGAAACTCGCCGACCTCAAGGAACAGGCCACGGGCGCTGCACAGGCCTACGCCGCAAGCCCGGGTAGCCCACAACAGTTTCCCGACTTCGACAGTTACTTGCACAAGGCGGCAAAAACCGCCCTCAATCAACTGCTCGGCCACCCGATCCCGGCGGTAGACCCAAACCTCGTAGGCGTGATCACCCCGCGCGAACGCGTCAGCTACACCACGCTGTACCGCAACGGCTACGACGCCAGCCTGGGCTTTATCAACCCTGACGCCAGGACCACCGCACAGTTCAAGGGACCGCCCGGCGTCGACCTGAGTCGACTCACCGCGCAAACGGTGAGCAACTCGGTCAGAGGCACCTGGATCGGTGATCGCTATGTCGCCGAGGTCGAGAAAACCCTGCTGGACCCGCAAGGCCCCCACTATGCATGGCGCCGCAGCATGGCCCTGGAGGTCGCCCAGTTGCACATGCGTGTCGCCGCGCTTGAGTGCTGCCTGCAAGGCTATCTGGCAACAACCGACCTGGCTTGGCTGGAAAAGAGCATCGACAGCCTGGCTGATAACAGCGAGGCCGTGCGCAATCGGTATCGGCTCTATCCGTTGCACATCAGCGGGCAAGTGATCGATGGCTGTTACCTGTTCCACCACGCCAACGACCTGCCCCTGCTCTACACCCCGCACGCACCGGACGGCATCGCCTTCAGGCCGCAACGGGAATTCAACGAACGCCTGAAAAACCTTGAAGGCATGGACACCTACTACATCAGCCGGGTCGCCAGCGTTGAGCGCGCGGCGTTCGAGCCGAGATTGAAAGCATTGCTGGCGGGCCTGCCGGCACAGCTCAAGGGGGTGTATTCCAAGCCGGTGTTCGACGAAGTGCCTCGCACCGCACTGCCCCTCAAGAACCTGCATTACCACACCTACGACAAAAAGCTGCGCCACCGTATCGACGAAGTCAAAAGCACCACCACCGGGCGCTTGCAGATGATCATGGAACTGGTCAGCGTCATCGGTGAAATCACCATTGCCGTGCTGACCGCGCCCTTCCCGACACTGAGCCTGGCGTTGGGCGGCTTGCTGGTGTTCAAGGATTCGATGCTCGCCCTGCATGCCTACAGCCGCAACGACACCGCCGCCGCCCTGGGGCATTATCTGGGCGCGCTGCTCAATGCCGTCGGGGCGCTGTTGACCGACCTGCGGCCCCTGCTGTTCGCCCCCGTCAAGCTCGCCCGTCCGCCGTTGCGCCATGTTGCCCGGGCGGCCAAGGATCAACAGGCAATGACCTTGATCAAGCAACTGCAGCCACAACCCCCATTGCCTCAGGGCATGCAGCCCGTGCTGTTTGCTGGCGACAACCTGTGGGCGTCACACACCCCGGACAGCCTGGGGCGATTCCTGTTGTTTCGCTACGACAGCACCAGCGGGCAGTTGCGCTCCACCGGCAAGCTGGTGAACCAGACGGTGGACGGCCAGTGGCAGCGCTCCGGTGTCATCGGCGGTATGCCAGGCCCTGAAAGGCTTGGGCAGCCCTATGAATTATCGGAAAAGTTACGCCGGGACGTAGCGGCCATCATCGCCCCCGAGGACAGGTCCGCGCTGTTCCAGCAGATCGCCTACCTGGATCGTGACCTTAATACCCACAGCATCTGGGTCTCGCGTCGGCAACTCGCCCCGGCACTCAAACAGCACCTGGACAACGTCAGGGCACTGACGGATGACGCCGACGCGTTTTTTGCACGGTTGCCCGCCGTGGTTCCCCGGGCCGAAACCCTGAACCCGGCGCCAGACATTGCCCTGCGTGATTTGCTCAAGCTGCTGATCGATGACGCCCACAACCTGGTGGTGGGCGAGGCACCGTTTTCCACCGTGGCTAAACAGGTGCTGATCGAAAACATGCAGTACCTGCGTGAGTTCAACGTGACGGTTCTCTATATCGAGGCGTTGTGGCGCGACATCCACCATCTGAAAACCCACTCACGGTTTTCCAGTGGTTTCTCCAAACAGGCGGAGCGCCAGCTCAAATCCATCGACAAGGAAAATTACCGCGACCCCGAAGGGTTGCACGGCCACTGGATGCTGGTAAAAACCGCGCAACAGCACGGGATTGAAGTTAGACCGTTGAACGCCTCAAGCTCCTACGACCTGGAAAACACCCTGAGCCTGGTTGATTCACGCCCGGCCTCGATTCGCGCCAACAGGCTGACCAACTTTTACTCCCACACCCTCATTAACGACGACCAGGCCAAAAAACCGGGCGAACGCTGGATAGCGTTGGTTGATCAAAAACGCATGAGCACCTATCGCGGCACGCCGGGCCTGGCCGACCTGCAAAAGAGCATTGCCCTGCGGGTCGACGATGCCTTCAGCCAACCCACCCGAGTCATCGCGGATGTGGCAGGCGGTATTCCCGGCGATGTCCTGGCCAAGGGCGACCTGAAGCTGTCGTTGCACACGGCAAGCCAACCGGCGCCGCGCCCGGCCCCCTCGGTGGAGCGCTCACTCTCGCCACGGCCAACGCGCCCTCTGCCTGCTGAAGCGCCGCGCCACTTCAGCACCTTTGACCTGCCGCATGAACACCTGAACCTGATCAACGATGAAATCACCCTGCCGATAGGCACGCGAGAAGTGCTCTTCGCTACCGCCTACTGGGAGACCGTCAGCAGTCGTCGTGCGGCGCAAATTACCTTCGACCAGACCCGCAAAAAACTTCAGACCCAGGCCCAGGCGTTTTTTACCGAACTCACACCGCCTACGCGCAAGGCACTGCCTGCGATCGACCCGGCCCTGGATGAGGTGAAGTTTATCGATCAACTGCTGGACACCGCCGATGGCCTGGTGGTCGGCGAAGCCCACTCCAGTACGTCGAGCAAAGGCTTCCTCAGCCGGCACATGGAATACCTGAAGGGCCAGCGCGATGTAAAAACCCTGTACATGGAGCAACTCACCACCGAGCTGCATCAAGCCGACCTGGATATCGTCCACAACCTGGGCTTTATGCCTGATGAGCTGTGGAACTACCTCAACGCATTGGACAAAGGCCACGGCGTACCAGCCGACAGCCCCCACAGCTTTGTCAGCCTGGTGCAGGTGGCGATGAAGCACAACGTGCGGATCCGCGCACTCGATTGTGTCGCCAGCTTGCGGGTAGATGGCATGACCGGCTCCAGGACATCAATGCTCAACTACTTTGCGACCCAAGTGATCCGCGCGGATCAGCTTCAACAGGGGCCACACAAGTGGATCGCACTGGTGGGCGAAACGCACGCCAATACGTACCACGGCGTGCCGGGCATTGCCGAGCTCAACAACGGCATCAGTTTGCTGCTGGACGATGTGCCTCCCGGCTCGGCCAGCGGCTTTGTGCGTGAGCCCGCCAACCTCCAGGCGTTACCGCGCGAGCAACAATGGCCGTTGGTGCGCTACGACTTCAAGAAAAGCGTCGAAGTCGCCGGTGCGCCATTGCCGCCACCTGTCATGCTGGCGCCAACCCTCAGCCTCGAACAACGCCTGCGGCGCAAAGGCGACTACCTGCTTCAGCGCACCCTGGACGACGGGTTGGAGATGGTCCATAAAAACCGCGACGGCGTACTGGTCCACACCGCGTTGCAGCAGGATGCCAGGGGTCACTTCGTCAATCGCTGGAACCTGGATGACCGCCGTTTCAGCAGCAGGGAAGCGTTGATCGACATCATCACCACCAGCAAAAGAATGCGCCAAGTCCACTGACCCTCGCACCGCCCTCTGCATGAGGGCGGTGCGACCGCCCGTCGCTCACGCTTCATAAATCCTGCCCTCACGAAAAAACCGTTTCAGCTCTCGCCTGAGCTGCCGATACCACCTGACTACCCATCGGCTGGTCGCTACTTCCAGCAACCGGATGTACCCGCAAATCTGTTCCTGGAGGAATGCGATGAATAGTTGGTTCGGCAACATCAGCGTCAACATGAAACTGGGCCTGGGCTTCGGCCTGGTACTGGTACTCACCTCGATCCTCGCGCTCACCGGCTGGACCAGCCTGGGCGGCCTGATCGACCGCAGCAACTGGATGAGCGACATCACCCAGCTCAACGCTTCGCTGACCAAACTGCGGATCGTGCGCCTGCAATACATGTTGGCCAACGGCGACGAAGCCGTGGCGCAAAACGTGCAGACCAGCCTCGACAATTTTGTGGCCCAGCAACAGAAGCTGCTGGACAGCTTCAAGAGCCCGGACAACCTCAAGCTGCTCAATGAGCAAAAGGCGATCATCACGGCTTACCAGCAGTCCTTGAACAAAATGCGCGAGGCCTACCGCAACGGTAACGCCGCGCGCCAGGTCATGGGCGACAAGGCTGACATCGCCAACACACAAATCGACGCCCTGGACTCCAGCGTGCGCCAGATGCCCGACAGCGCCGAGCGTTTTGCCCAGTTCGAGGCCGTGACCACCGCCAAGGAACAGTTCCAGTTGGCCCGCTACGAAGTGCGCGGCTACACCGGCAACGTCAACGCCGAGACTGAAGCCCGCGCTGCCGCGCAGATCGAGAAAGCCATCGACGGTTTGAAAGGCCTGCATACGGCGTTTGGCGCCAACCAACAGTCCGCACTGACGGCCCTGGAAACCGCCCTCGGGGCTTATCGCAGCGCGGTCCAGAACTACAAGGCGGCCAACGCCAACATCGTCTCGGCCCGGGCAGAAATGACCACCCAGGGTACCGACATCGTCACCATCAGCGACAAGCTGTACGACATTCAGCTGCAACGTCGTGACGCCGAAAGTGCCCAGGCCCGCAGCCTGCAACTGATCAGCACGTTGCTGGCCTTGCTGGTGGGCATCGTGGCGGCCGTCATTATCACTCGCCAAATCACCGGCCCATTGCGCGAGACCCTCGCCGTGGTGGAGCGCATCGCTTCCGGCGACCTGAGCCACAACATCCAGGTGACCCGCCGCGACGAACTCGGCGTGTTGCAACAAGGCATCCAGCGCATGGGCACGACCCTGCGTGAACTGATCAGCGGCATCCGCGACGGCGTGACCCAGATCGCCGCTGCCGCCGAAGAGCTGTCGGCCGTGACCGAACAGACCAGCGCCGGGGTCAACAGCCAGAAGATCGAGACCGATCAAGTGGCCACCGCCATGCACGAAATGACTGCCACCGTGCAGGAAGTCGCACGCAACGCCGAACAAGCGTCCCAGGCGGCCTCGGCCGCCGACGGCGAAGCCCGTGCCGGTGACAAGGTGGTGGCCGAAGCCATCGCCCAGATCGAACGTCTGGCTGCCGAAGTGGCACGCTCCACCGACGCCATGACGCACCTGCAACAAGAGAGCAACAAGATCGGCAGCGTGATGGACGTGATCAAGGCCGTGGCCGAACAGACCAACCTGCTGGCGCTCAACGCCGCCATCGAAGCGGCCCGTGCCGGTGAAGCCGGTCGTGGTTTTGCGGTGGTCGCCGACGAAGTCCGTGGCCTGGCCCAACGCACCCAGAAATCCACCGAAGAGATCGAAGGCCTGGTGGCCGGTTTGCAGAATGGCACCCAGCAAGTGGCTGCCGTGATGAACAACAGCCGCAACCTCACCGACAGCAGCGTCGAACTGACGCGCAAGGCCGGTGTATCACTGGAAAACATCACCCGTACGGTGTCGAATATCCAGTCCATGAACCAGCAGATTGCGGCAGCCGCCGAACAGCAGAGTGCCGTGGCGGAAGAGATCAGCCGCAGTATCGTGAATGTGCGGGACGTGTCGGAGCAGACCGCAGCGGCCAGTGACGAGACGGCCAAGTCAAGTGTGGAACTGGCGCGTTTGGGCGGGCAGTTGCAGCAGATGGTCAGCCATTTCCGGGTGTAAACACACCTTCAACGCAAGCACCCTCAAACTGTGGCGAGGGAGCTTGCTCCCGTTGGGCCGCGAAGCGGCCCCAGTCCAAACAACCGAGACCGTTCAGGTTAACCCTGCGCCTGGTTTTGGGGCTGCTGCGCAGCCCAACGGGAGCAAGCTCCCTCGCCACATTAGAACGGGTTTAAACCGCGACTTCTTCAACAAACACCAACCGGTTCCCCGACGGGTCGCTGATGCTCATTTCGCGACTGCCCCATGGCGTGTCTTCAATCCCCGGCTTGGCGTTGCGGTAATGCTTGGCCAGCAGCTGTTGCTGGTACGCTTCCAGCCCTTGGGCCTGAATCCGCACCGCTGCACCCGGGGTGCAGTCGCCATGGTGCTCGGACAGGTGCAGCACGCATTCCCCCAGCGACACCTGCAAGTACAGCGGAAAGTTGTCTTCAAACCGGTGCTGCCAATCGACCTTGAACCCCAGGAAATCGACGTAGAACGCCAACGTTTTGGCCTCGTCAAAACTGCGCAAAATGGGGGTGACTTTTCCTAAGTGCATGGCGATTGCTCCGTGTTTGAGAGCGGCCACTATACGGCCGCAAACCCCTTACGCAAATCCCCGCTGCGCGCCAGGAATCGTCCGGGCCGCTGCCCGTTCGCTTGCCCGTCGCAGTAACTCAACACGCCATTGACCCACACACCGTCAATCCCTTCCGCCGCACGCTGGGGCTCCTTGAAGTCCGCCACATCCCGCACCCTCAGCGGGTCAAACAGCACCAGGTCCGCCCAGTGCCCTTCACGGATTTCACCGCGCTCGGCCAGGCCAAATCGCGCCGCCGACAAGCCAGTCATCTTATGCACGGCGGTGTGCAGCGGGAACAAGCCCAGGTCTCGGCTGAAATGCCCGAGCACCCGTGGAAACGCGCCCCACAACCGCGGATGAGGAAACGGATCCTCCGGCAAACCATCCGAACCAATCATCGACAGTGGATGCGCCAGGATGCGCTGCACGTCGGTCTCATCCATCCCGTAATACACCGCCCCGGCGGGTTGCAGGCGACGGGCTGCGTCCATCAGCGGCACCGCCCACTCGGCGGCGATGTCCTGCAAATCCCGCCCGCCCATTTCAGGGTGCGGCGTGGACCAGGTGATGGTGATGCGAAACGCATCGGTGACTTGCTTGAGGTCCAGGGTCGAAGAGCTGGCCGCATAGGGATAGCAATCGCAGCCCACCGGATGCGTCTTCGCCGCATGTTCCAGTGAGGCCAACAACTGCGGGCTGCGTCCCCAGTTGCCAGCGCCCGCGCACTTGAGGTGGGAAATGATCACCGGCGCCTGGGCATGGCGGCCGATCAGAAACGCCTCGTCCATCGCTTCCAGCACCGGTTCGAATTCGCTGCGCAAATGAGTGGTGTACACCGCGCCGAACGCCGTGAGCTCTTCACTCAGTTGCAGCACTTCATCGGTCTCGGCGTTGAACGCGCTGGCGTACGCAAGGCCGGTGGACAAACCCAGGGCACCGTGCGCAAGACTCTCCTGCAACTGCACGCGCATGGCGGCAATTTCACCGGGCGTGGCAGTGCGGTGCAGGTCGTCCATATGGTTGCTGCGCAGCGCCGTGTGGCCGATCAGTGCCGCCACGTTGACTGCCGGGTGGGCGCTCTCCACCGCCGCGCGGTAATCGGCAAAACGCGGATAGGCAAAGGCGTCGCGCTTGCCCAACAGGTTCATCGGGTCCGGCGGATCGGCCCTCAGGCTGACCGGCGAAGCACTGATGCCGCAGTTGCCGACGATCACTGTGGTCACGCCCTGGCTGAGCTTGGGCAGCATCTGCGGGTGACGGATCACCACCGTGTCGTCGTGGGTGTGCACGTCGATAAACCCCGGCGCCAATACCCGCCCGGTGGCGTCGATTTCATGCTCGGCGCTGTCCCGGGACAGGTCGCCGATCTTCTCGATACGCCCCTCGTGCAACGCCACATCGGCGACATAACCGGGGGTGTTGCTGCCATCAATGATCAGCGCCTGGCGGATCAACGTGTGGTAATTCATTTCAATCTCCAAGCGGCAGGCTGTCGGGGCCGCCGCGATAATCGTCCAGGGCCAGCTTGATTCGTCGCAGGCGTTCCTGGTTGTCGTCCGGCATGGCCAAGGCCAGCTCGGTGGCGAGCACGTCGATGGCCAACAGCATTCCGTAGCGCGCCGCCGTTGGCTTGTAGATAAAACTGGTTTCCGCCGGTTGCAGCGGCAGCAGCACATCGGCCAACTGCGCCAGCGGTGAATCCGGCAGGGTGATGGCGATGATTTTTGCGCCGTAGTTACGCGCCAGCGCCACCACGCCCAACACTTCCGGGGTGATGCCGGTCAGCGAACACACAATCAGCGCATGTTCCGGGCCCAAGGTGGCGGCGGTCACGCGCATCATCACCGGGTCATGGCAGGCGGCGATCGAGTAGCCCAGGCGCACCAGGCGCACTTGCAACTCATCGCTGCACAGGCTCGATGGCCCGCCCATGCCGAACGCGTGGATCATCCGCGCATTGCCCAGCAGGCTCACGGCGTCGACAAAGCTGCGCTGGTTGAAACCGGACAAATGCCGGCGCAACGTCGATTCGATATCGCTGAGAATCTGTCGGTGAAACGCCGACTGCTCAGGCAGGCCCGCCGGGTCGAGAAACCGGCTGCCGACGCCGCTGGCCTGGGCCAGTTGCAGGCGCAGGTCCCGCAGGTCGCGGCACCCGACGCTGCGGGCAAAGCGCGACAAGGTGGCGGTGCTGACCTCGGCCCGTTGGGACAACGCTTCCAGGCTGGCGGACGCAGCAAAGCCGACGTCATCAAGCATCAACTTGGCGATACGCCCTTCGCCGGCGCTGAAGGAATCCTGGCGGGCGCGGATCTGGTAGAGGATGTCCATCGGGTCGGCTCCGGGTTACAAGATGCAGGACAGGCCATAAGTCAGACCGAAGGCGACCACAGAAATCAGGGTCTCCAGCACGGTCCAGGTCTTGAAGGTCTGGATCACCGTCATATTGAAGTATTCCTTGATCAGCCAGAAGCCGCCGTCGTTCACGTGGGAAAAGATCACCGAACCCGCACCAGTGGCCAGCACCAGCAATTCCGGATGGGGATAACCCAGGCCCATCGCAACCGGCGCTACCACGCCAGAGGCGGTGGTCATGGCCACCGTGGCCGAGCCCGTGGCGATGCGCATCAACGCGGCGAACAGCCACCCCATTACCAAGGGCGACAAGTTGAAGGCATGGGCCAGGCCGAGGATTTCATTGGTGACGCCGGCATCCACCAGAATCCGGTTAAGACCGCCGCCCGCCCCCACCAGCAAGGTGATGCTGGCGGTCGGTGCCAGGCATTCGTTGGTGAACTTAAGGATCGATTCGCGGTTGAAGCCCTGGGCCAGACCGAGGGTCCAGAAACTCACCAACGTCGCCACCAGCAGCGCGATCACCGAGTTGCCGATAAACAACAGAAACTGGTTGAACGCGGTGCCCGGTGTGGAAATCAGGTTAGCCCAGCCGCCGATCATCATCAGCACCACCGGCAACAGGATGGTGCCCATGGTCAGGGCGAAACTCGGCAAACGGGTACGCGGTTCGCGGTCGATAAACTGGCGTTCCAGCGGGTTTTCCGCTGGCAGGTGAATGTGCGGCACGATGAACTTGGCGTACAGCGGACCTGCAATGATCGCGGTCGGAATACCGATCAAAATCGCATACAACACCGTCTGCCCGACCGACGCGTTATAGGCCAACACCGCCATCATCGCCGCCGGATGCGGCGGCACCAACGCATGCACCACCGACAAGCCAGCCACCATCGGCAGTCCGACCATCAGGATCGATACGCCCACCCGCCGCGCCACGGTAAAGGCGATCGGCACCAGCAATACAAAACCGACCTCGAAAAACAGCGGCAGCCCCACCAGGAACGCGATACACACCATCGCCCAGTGGGCATTCCGCTCACCGAACCGATTGATCAGCGTGCGCGCCACCTGCTCGGCGCCGCCGGACTCGGCCATCATCTTGCCGAGCATCGTCCCCAGCGCGACCACCAGCGCAATATGCCCCAGCGTCTTACCGACGCCGGCCTCGTAGGAGCCCATGATCGTATCCGCCGGCATCCCGGCCAACAGCGCCAGGCCGATGGACACCAGGGTGATGACGATAAACGGGTTGAGCCGGTAACGCGCGATCAATACGATCAATGCAATGATGGCGATGGCGGCGTAGATCAACAGCCAATACCCCGGTGATGCGGCCATGCGGTACTCCTCGGAAAGGGTCACGTCGAATAGGTTGTGAAAGTCATAAATCATTACCGAGGTGGATTTTCAATTTTTATGAAAGTAATTTTCGCCCACAGACAAGCCCTGTCGCACAGGGATATGCCCCGGGTCAGTGGATGAAAATTCGGGGGGCGTTCTTACATGAAGATCGCCGGGCTGGAAACTCAACTGCGCAGGCCGAGTCTTAGGCTGCACACCGACTCATGACCAGGAAAACCCAGAATGAATCGTAAACACCTGCTTGTTCCTTTCGCCGCCGGCGCGCTGTTGCTGGCCTTGGGTGGCACGGCGTCGGCCGACGAGAACGCGGCGCTGAAAAAATGCATGGACGGCGCCAACACCACCGCCGACATGGTCGATTGCAACGCCAAGGAAACCAAGGTGCAGGACGCACGCCTGAACACCGCCTACAAAGCCGCCATGACGGCGATGGAAGGCAACCGCAAGCAACAATTGCAAGACGTGCAACGCCAGTGGATCAAGTTTCGCGATGCCAATTGCGGCTTCATCGGCTCGGCAACCGGCGGCACCATTGATCAGGTCAACGGCTCGGGCTGCGTGCTGGACATGACCCAGACCCGCGCCCAGGAATTGGAAAATCTGGTCGGCCCATGATCGTTCCAACGCTCTGCGTGGGAATGCATCCTGTGACGCTCCGCGTCACGACTTTAAGAGCGGACGCGGAGCGTCCAAAGCGGCGTTCCCACGCAGAGCATGGGAACGATCATCGCACCTCAACAACTGTCAGTCGTGCTGCACCCGCGCACGCTTGAGCAGTTTGCGGCAACGCTCGGACAGGTGCAGCACCCGCAGATGCTTGCCGGCCTTGGCGTAGCGCTCCCGCAGGGTCATCAACGCAGCAATCGCTGAATAGTCGACGAAGCTCAAGTGACGACAATCCAGCGTCACCTGGGCCGGATCGTTGGCCGGATCGAACCGGTTCAGGAACGGCGTGGTCGAGGCAAAAAACAGCGTGCCGTGCACCCGATAGAGCTTGCTGCCGTCCGCTTCCATATGCTCATCCGCGTACAGCTCACGCGCTTGCTGCCAGGCAAAGTTCAGCGCCGCAATCACAATCCCGCACAGCACCGCCGTCGCCAGATCGGTGAACACGGTAATCACCGTCACCGCCATGATCACCAGCACGTCGTTGAGTGGCACCTTGTTGATCACCCGCAGGGACGCCCAGGCAAACGTCTGCTGGGACACCACGAACATCACCCCCACCAGCGCCGCCAGCGGAATGCGCTCGATCAGCGGTGACAGAAACAGAATGAACAGCAGGATCATCACCCCGGCGAACACACCGGAAAACCGCCCGCGCCCGCCGGAGCTGAGGTTGATCACGGTTTGCCCGATCATCGCGCAGCCGCCCATGCCGCCGAACAAGCCCGAGACCATATTCGCCGCGCCCAGGGCCACGCTTTCGCGGTCGGGATAGCCGCGGGTTTCCGTAATTTCGTCGGTGAGGTTGAGGGTCAGCAGGGTTTCCAGCAGACCGACCATGGCCATCAGGATCGCGTAGGGCGCGATGATGTGCAGGGTTTCAAGGGTCCAGGGAATCTGCGGCAACGCGAAGGTCGGCAGGCCGCCGGCGATGTGAGCCATGTCGCCCAGGGTGCGGGTAGGCAGGCCGAGCAGGTACACCGCCAGGCCCACGCCGAGGATCGCCACCAGGGCCGGTGGCACGGCACGGGTCAGGCGCGGCAGCAGGTAGACGATAGCCATGGTGGCAGCGACCAGCCCGGTCATCACGTACAACGGCGTGCCGCTGAGCCAGGTGTCACCGCTCTTGAAGTGCTCCAGCTGGGCCAGGGCAATGATGATCGCCAGGCCGTTGACGAACCCGAGCATCACCGAGTGCGGCACCATGCGCACCAGCTTGCCCAGGCGCAACAGGCCGAAGGCGACCATGATCAAGCCGCCCAGCAACACCGTGGCCAGCAGGTACTGCACGCCGTGCTGCACCACCAGCGCAACGATCACCACCGCCATCGAGCCGGCGGCACCGGAGACCATGCCGGGCCGGCCGCCGAACAGCGCAGTGAGGGTGCAGATGATGAACGCGCCATAGAGGCCCATCAGCGGGTTGAGGTGAGCCACCAGGGAAAAGGCGATGCATTCGGGCAGCAAGGCAAAAGACGTAGTGAGTCCGGCCAGGGCGTCGGCGCGCAGACGGGTGAGGTTCATTGAAGTACCGGGGGAGTTGCGAGGGATAAGGTGGGGGATGGTACGGAATTGGGCGGGGTGGGGCTAGTGTTGGGTAAGACAGTTAGACCGAGTCGCCCCTTTCGCGAGCAAGCCCGCTCCCACATTTGACCGCATTCCAAAGTTGGAACTCGGTTAAGTGTGGGAGCGGGCTTGCTCGCGAAGGGCTCACCGGGGGTTCAAGCGAACATCACACCATCTCGTTGCGAATCCACTCAACGACGGAGGTCCGCTTCGGCGCCCACCCCAGCAATTCCCGCGCATGCTTGCCGCGCACCCGGCTGTTGGAGCCCAAGCCATAGTTGGCCATTTCATAGCCCCACTCGGCCTCGGCATCCGCCAATGGCCAATCCTGCGGTTTACCCAGCTTCAGCGCTTCGGCAATCGCGGCAGTCATGTCGACAAACGCCGCCTCGCCACTCTCCACAAAGTAGAAAGTGCCCGGCACATTCTTTTCCAGCGCCAGCAGGTACAGCGCGACTACGTCCTCAATGTGTACGTTGGACCAGATGTTCTGCCCGGTGCCTACATGACGAACCACGCCACTTTTACGCGCCTGTTTGAGCAAGCGCGGCAACTGCACGCTGTCGCGCTTAACGCCCAGGCTGTGACCGTAGATCAGGGTGTTGCAGATCACCGCCGAGTTCACGCCATCTTGGGCGGCAGCAAGAATCAGGTTGTCGATGGCCACGCGAGCGGCCTTGTCGACAGTCGGCTCCGGCAAGTTGTCTTCGAAGTAGATGACATCGCTGGACTTACCGCCCGACGCATCGCCGACGATGCTCGAACCGCTGGTATGCAGGAAGGTTTTGTTGGAACCGCGCAGCGCAGCCAGCAAGGTTTCCACGGCGCCGCGATGGTCGCTGCTGGCGGCGTTGATCACGGCGTCCGCTTTCTTCGCCTGCTCGGTCAACAGCGCACTGTCATCCAGCGTGCCGATCACCGGCGTGATGCCCAGTGCAGTCATTTCTTCGGCTTGTTCGGCGCTGCGCACCAGGCCGGTGACGTTATGGCCGGCCTTGACCAGGCCAGTGGCGATGGAGCCGCCGATAAAACCGGCAGCGCCGGTAATGAATACGTTCATGGAGGTGTCTCCCTGCGTGAGTAATGGATGGCGTCAGTATTGCGGACCTATCCATGCGGAATAAGTCCGTATTGCCCAATTCACTCTTGCGCAGGGGTCACGAATCAGCTGGCGTAGCTGGCCAGCTTGCCCTGGATAAAGTCCAGGAAACACTGGATGCGCAAGGCCAACTGCGAGTTGCGGTAGTACACCGCGTTGATCGGCTGGCGATAGCCGCTGTTGAACTCGGCCAGCACCGGTATCAGGCGTCCGGTCTTGATGTCCTGAGCCGTCATGAAGTCCGACAGACAGGTGATGCCCTGCCCTTCCAGTGCCAGTTGGCGCAGGGTTTCACCGCTGGAGGCGGCAACGCCCGGCTGGATCTGCCAGCGATCCCCGTGCACATGGCGCAGTGGCCAATGGTTCAGGGTTTCGGTCTGGGTGAAACCAAGCAAGGTGTGTTCGGCCAGTTCGGCAACGGTGGTGGGCGTACCGTGCTGTTTCAGGTAAGCCGGGCTGGCGAGGATATGCAGCGGGCTGCAACCCAATGAGCGGGCGTGAAGGGTCGAGTCCGCCAGGGCACCGATGCGGATCGCGATGTCAGTGCTCTGCTCCAGCAGGTCGATGATCAGGTCGTTGCTGTTCAACTCCAGTTGGATGTCCGGGTACAGGCCACGAAACTCGGCGATGTACGGCACGATCGCATGCAACATGAACGGCGACGCCGCGTTGATCCGCAGGCGCCCCGAGGGGGTTTGCTGGCGCGACGACAGGCGCTCTTCCAGGTCGTCCATTTGCTCGAGGATCACCTTGGCCCGCTCGAAGAAATACTTGCCCTCTTCGGTCAGGTCCATGCGCCGGGTGGTGCGGTTGATCAGGGTGGTGTCGAGCTTGGCTTCCAGGCGCGACAAGGTACGACTGACCGCCGACGGCGTCTGCCCGACCTGTTCGGCCGCGGCGGAAATCGACCCGCATTCAATCACGCAGACAAAGATCTGTAGCTCATCGGATCGGGCTTTCAACGTGAATCCTCTTTATAGCGGCTGCACGGATACTAGCCGCATTACAGATTCAGGTTAAACACCTGTGCCAGATGCTGCTCATACCGCGCCACGTCGGCTTCGATGGCCGGGCGCTTCATCACGTCCACGCACAGAAAGGTCGGCAGGCCGGTCATGCCAAGGAATTCGTTGGCTTTGTGGAACGGGAAATACACCGCGTCCACGCCCTTGGCTTCGAAGAAGTCGGTAGGGTCGTCAAAGGCTTGTTGCGGTGCGTTCCAGGTCAGGGACAGCATGTATTGCTTGCCCTGGATCAGGCCACCGCTGCCGTACTTCTGCGAGGCATCGGAGCGGGTGCGGCCGTCGCTGGCGTAGAGGCTGCCGTGGCCTTCGGTGAAGACTTCGTCGATGTATTTCTTGACGATCCACGGCGCGCCCATCCACCAGCCGGGCATCTGGTAGATGATCACGTCGGCCCAGAGGAATTTGGCGACTTCTTCGGCTACGTCGTAGCCGGCGTCGATGTGGGTTTCCTTGACATCGATGCCACCACGGTCGAGCACCGCCAGCGCCGCTTCATGCAGGGTGCTGTTGTAGCGGCCGTCGGAGTGAGCGAATTTTTTACCGCCGTTGAGCAAAAGAACTTTCTTCATGGGGCGTGCCTAAAGATTAAAAATGTCTGAAGGCAGCGTAACGAGGCTGATGCTTTGGAATAAGCGCCGGAAAGGCAAAATACATTTGATTAAAAAGCACGAATCGACATTTGATTATTAACCACTGATCAGCAGATGACCTCCCAGCGCAGCCATGCCGACAAAGAACACCCGCTTGAACAGCACGGCACTGATGCGCTGGCGCAGGGCCTGGCCCAGCCACATCCCGAGCAGCGCGGGAAGCAGCGCCAGCAACGAGGCGTTCAATTCGCCACCGCCCAGGCTGCCACGCCAGAACAGGCCGGCCGCCAGCGCCAGGGTCGACACGGTGAACGAAAGCCCCAACGCCTGCACCAGCTGATCGCGATTCAAACCCAAGGCTTGCAGATACGGCACCGCCGGGATCACGAACACCCCGGTGGCCGAGGTGATAATCCCGGTCAGTACGCCGCACAACGGTCCCAACCACCGCTCGGTGGCCGGGCTCACCTTGAAGGTCGGCAGAAACAACCCGCTTAGGGCATACACCAGCAATGCCCCGCCTAACGCCCGCACCACCCAATGCCCGCCGTCCATGCCGAGCCACAACGAGCCCAGCCCGGTGCCGAGGAAAATCAGCAGGAGCATCGGCCACAGGCGTTTGATCAAGGCGCTCAAATGGCCGCCAAAGGCCAGTTGCCAGAGGTTGGTAACCGTCGACGGGATGATCAGCAATGCCGCAGCCTGCGCCGGCAGCATAGCCAGGCCGAGCATGCCCATGGCGACAGTGGGCAAGCCCAGACCGATGACGCCCTTGACCGTGCCGGCCAGCAGGAAGGTGCCGATCACCAGCAATGTCAGAGCTGGACCGAGGTTTTGGTAGAACGCGAGTAAGGTATTCATAGGGCGATTTTGCAGGTTTGGGTGATGTCTGAAAATTCGCCATATACTGAGGCAGCCTCTTGTTTTGCATGAGGCAGATGGCCTCTTCGCGAGCAAGCCCGCTCCCACATTTTGAAAGGGTTCACAGATCTAAATGTGGGAGCGGGCTTGCTCGCGAAGAGGCCCGTCCAGACACCGAGATCCCCAGCCATGCACTTTGACCTGATCGACCTGCGCCTGTACCTGCACATCCTCGACACCGGCAACATCACCGCCGGCGCCAGCCGCAGCCACTTGTCCCTGGCGGCGGCGAGTGCGCGGATCCGGGCGATGGAAGCCTCCCTGGGCATCGAGTTCCTGGAACGTGGCCGCCGTGGTGTCACCCCGACTGCAGCGGGTAAAGCCCTGGCCCGTCACGCCCGCCTGCTGCTGCAGCAAGCCGAGCACCTGCAACAAGACCTCGCGGAATACGCCAACGGCGTCAAAGGCCAGGTACGCCTGCTGTGCAACACCACGGCCCTGAGCGAATACCTGCCGGAATTGCTGGCGGACTTTCTACGGGAACACCCCAATCTGGATATCGACCTGCAGGAACTGCCAAGCCTGCGTATCACCCACGCCTTGCGCCAGGGTGCGGCAGACTTGGGGATCATTTCCGATGCGGTGGACACCCACGGCTTGCAGACCCTGCCCTTTCGCGACGACCCGCTGGTGCTGATCATGCCGCTGGATCACCCGCTGGCCCCGCGCACCGTGAGCTTTATCGACAGCTTGCAGCACGACTACGTAGGCCTGGCCGCCGACAGCGCGCTGGCGGTGTACCTGGAAGAACAGGCATTGCACGCAGGCTTTCGCTTGCAGACACGCATCCGTGCAGATGGGTTTGACGGGCTGATTCGCATGGTTGCCCGGGGCGCCGGGCTGGGCATCGTGCCCCTGGCCGCGCTGGAGCGCTGGCCGTTGGAACGGCGCTTCAAGGCCCAACCCCTGACCGAGGATTGGGCCTGTCGCAAACTGCTGTTATGCGCGCGCGAGTTCGAGCAATTGCCGGGTTATGCCAAAGCCTTGTTCGACGCCTTGGCCGCGCCCTTGCGGAAAAATACGTAGTACACCAGCGACAGAATCAGCAGGAATGGCACCCCGAACACCAGCGTCATCTTGAACGCATCGGTGAAGAACGTGGTGACCATCACCGCGCCCATCAGCACCAGGCCCAGCAGCGTGCTGTAGGGGAACAGCGCCAGTTGGAACGACAGCTTCGGCCCGCCGTGACGCGTGCGGTAGCGGCGGAAAAACAGGTGCGTGAGGAAGATCATGAACCAGGTGAAGATCGCGCCAAACATCGAGATCGCCATCATCAAGGTGAATGAGCTTTCCGGGTATACCACGTTCAGCAGGGTTGCCAGGGCAATGCCCGAGCTCGACAGCAGCAAGGCGTTCAACGGAATCCCGCTCTTGCTCAAGGCGCCCATGGACTTGGGCGCGAAGCCAGCGCGTGACAGGCTGAACATCATGCGGGTGGTGATGTAGAGCTGGCTGTTCATCGCCGACAAGGCGGCGATCAGAATCACAAAATTCATCACCCCGGTGGCGCCGGGAATGCCGATGGTCTGCATCACTGTGACGAACGGGCTCTGGGCATGGCCGGCCTGGTTCCACGGCACGATGGCGAGCATCAGCGCCAGGGTCAGCAGGTAGAACACCACCAGCCGCACGATGGTCGCGCGAAAGGCTTTTTTCACCGCCTGTTCCGGATCGGCCGCTTCACCCGCGGCCACCGCGATCATCTCCACGCTCAGGTAGCTGAAGATCGAGACAATCACCGCGATCCACATGCCGCTCAACCCGTTCGGGAAAAAACCACCGTGGGCGGTGTAGTTCTGCACGCCGTAATCCGGGTTGCCGGAGCCGAACACCACATACACCGCGAGGATGATAAAGCCGACGATGGCGCTGATCTTGATCGTGGAAAACCAGTATTCAAAGTTGCCGAAGGTCTTGACGCTGATGGCGTTGAGCACGATCAACACGCTGGAGAACGAGACGATCCACACCCATTCCGGCACGTTGGCGAACCAATACTTCATGTACATCGCCACCGCCGTGACCTCGGCGCCCACCGCCAGCACAATCGCCGCCCAGTAGGCATAACGCACCAGGAACCCCGCCAGCGGGCTGACGTAGAACTCGGCATACGCGCCGAACGAGCCCGAGGTGGAATGGGCGACGGTCATCTCCGCCAGGCAGCCCATCAACAGCAAGGTGATCAGCGCACCGATGGCATAGCTCACCAGTACGCTGGGCCCGGCATAGCCGATGGCGTAGGCGCTACCCATGAACAGCCCGGTGCCGATGGCGCCACCGATGGCGATCATGCTCATCTGGCCGGAAGTGAGCTGGCGCCGCAGGCCCAGTTCGCGATTGGTTATTTCGGCAAAGCCTTGGTCTGGCGTGGTCACGTGGCGTGCCCCTTTATTATTGTGATTGCACTGATTTCTGGTTGAAACACTGTCCCCTGTGGGAGCGGGCTTGCTCGCGAAAGCGGTGTGCCAGTCAATACATCAGAGACTGATGGCCCGCATTCGCGAGCAAGCCCGCTCCCACATTTTTTGCTCTGCGTTTACTCAGGTGACGCTGTGGCGCACTTTGAATTGCGGCTGGTCCCAGGTTTTCTGATCGAGAATCTCACCCAGGATTTCCACCGCATCCCACACTTCAGCAAAGCTGGTGTACAGCGGGGTAAACCCGAACCGCATGATGCGCGGCTCGCGATAATCACCAATCACGCCGCGAGCGATCAAGGCCTGGATAACCGCATAACCTTCCGGGTGTTCGAAGCTGACGTGGCTGCCACGTCGGGCATGTTCACGCGGGGTAATCAGGGTCAGGTCGTGGGCGGCACAACGGCTTTCCACCAACTCGATAAACAGATCAGTCAACGCCAGGGACTTAGCGCGCAAGCTGGCCATGTCGGTCTGGGCAAAAATATCCAGGCCACACTCCACCATCGCCAGCGAGGTAATCGGCTGGGTGCCGCACAGGTAGCGGGCGATGCCCTGGCTCGGCGCATAACGCGATTCCATGGCGAACTGGCGGGTATGCCCGAACCAGCCCGAGAGCGGCTGCGTGACCACATCCACCAGCGCCGGATTCACCCACACAAACGCCTGGGAGCCCGGTCCGCCGTTGAGGTATTTGTAGGTGCAACCAATCGCGTAATCGGCACCGGCCTGATGCAGGTCGACCGGCACCGCGCCCGCCGAATGCGCCAGGTCCCAGATCGCCAGCGCGCCACATTCATGGCTCAACGCGGTCTGGGCCTGCATGTCGTACATGTAGCCGGTCTTGTAGTTGACGTGGGTGAGCATCACCACGGCCGTGTCCTGGTCGATGGCTTGGGGCAATTCGTCCGGGCTGTTGACCAGCCGCAGGGAGTAGCCCTGTTGCAACAGTTCGGTCAGGCCTTCGGCGATGTACAGGTCGGTGGGGAAGTTGCTCGCTTCGCTGACGATCACCTTGCGGCTTGGCGCGCGTTCGCGCTGCACGGTCAGTGCCGCGCTGAGCACCTTGAACAGGTTGATGGAGGTGGTATCAGTGATCACCACTTCCCCGTCGCGGGCGCCGATCAGCGGGGCCAGGCGGTTGCCCAGGCGCTGGGACAGGTCGGCCCAGCCGGCGCTGTTCCAGCTGCGAATCAGGCCATTGCCCCACTCCTCGGCGATCACCGCTTGCGCGCGCGCCAGCGCTGCCACCGGGCGCGCACCGAGGGAGTTGCCGTCGAGGTAGATCACCCCGGCGGGCAAAGCGAATTGATTGCGCAGTGGCGCCAGCGGATCCTGGGCGTCGAGGGTCAGGCAATGGGTGCGGGTGGTCATGGTCAGTCCTGTTTTTGTAGTAACAATGAGCCAAATAATGAACGAAGCTTTAGAGAATTTTCGTGCAAAGTGGTGGGCAACAGGCTAATTAAGCTGTAGGAAATTCGAATTTAGCCCCCAAACACGCGGATTTATTCTAACCATGATTCTCGACGCTACCGACCTGCGCCTTCTGCATTTCCTGCAACAGGATGGCCGTATCAGTAACCAGGAACTGGCGGAGAAAGTCGCCCTGTCGCCGTCAGCCTGCCTGCGGCGTTTGCGCCTGCTGGAGAGCGAGGGAATCATCAGCGGTTACCGGGCGGTGCTGAACGCCGAGCAACTGGGGATCGAGCTGGAGGCCATTGTCCACCTGTCGTTGCGTCAGGATGTGGAGGACTGGCACGAGACGTTTATCAAGAAGGTGCAGGGGTGGCCGGAAGTGGCCAGTGCGTATGTGATTACCGGGGCAAGCAATTATGTGCTGCGGGTGCAGGCACGCAACCTCAAGCACTTTTCGGACTTTATCGTGAACCACCTGAACCGCACGGCAGGGGTGATGGATATTCGGTCGGAGATCGTCTTGCAGAAGATCAAGGATCGGGATGATCTGCTCGACCTGGTTGTTCGCAAGTAGGCCAAACGATACAGCGGATCGTTCCCACGCTCTGCGTGGGAATGTCTCCCTGGACGCTCCGCGTCCGCTCTTAAGGTCGTGACGCGGAGCGCCACAGGAGGCGTTCCCACGCGGAGCGTGGGAACGATCAACCTCAGTCTTCGAGTGCGCGCACTCGCTGCATGCGCTTTTGTTCTACCGGCGCTGCCGCAGGCTGCAACTCGAAGTCAAAATCAATCTGCGCAAACTGCCCTTCCACACCAAATTCCTTCGCCAGATTCGCGTCCTCGCTGAAACGAATCTCGGCGATCAATTCATCCCGCGTCGCATAGGCAAAATCATCGTGCAGGTACGGATCATCCGACAGGTTGATCTGCGTGGTCAGGTGCCGATGGCCCGGCGCCGAGATGAAGAAGTGGATATGCGCCGGCCGCTGGCCATGGCGCCCCAACTGGTCCAGCAACTGCTGGGTCGGGCCGGTCGGCGGGCAGCCATACCCCGACGGCACGATGCTGCGAAAACGGTAGTTGCCCTGGGCATCGGTCTCGATCCGCCGACGCAGGTTGAACTCCGACTGCGTGCCGTCAAACCACGAATAGGTGCCGCCCGTGTTGGCCTGCCACACATCGACAATCGCCCCCGCCAGCGGCTTGCCGTTGGTGTCGCGCACCTGGCCTTGCATGAACAGCGGCACGCCCGGATCGAGGCCGTCATCCAGCCGCGCTTCGTATTTGGACAGCGGCGCACCGGCCACATACAGCGGGCCTTCGATAGTGCGCGGGGTGCCGCCGGATTTGCCGGCTTCCTCGTCCGCGGCGTCCATCAGCATGTCCAGGTAATGCTCCAGGCCCAGGCCGGCGGCGAGCAGCCCGGCTTCCTGGTGCTTGCCCAGTTCGTTGAGGTAGTTGACCGCCTTCCAGAACTCTTCCGGGGTCACTTCCAGGTCTTCGATGATGTTCACCGTGTCCCGCAGGATCCGGTAGATCAGCGCCTTGGTCCGTGGGTTGCCGCCGTCGTTCAGGTTGCCGCTGGCTTCTTCGAGAAACTGTTGGGCGTGAGCAGTCTGGGAAAGTCGGATGGTCATGGTGCAATCCTCATCTTGTAATTATTAGGTGAAAAAACAGACTCAGCGATCATCCTCACGGATCGACGATGGGTGCCGGCACAGGGCATTCACTTCGATGGCCATGTAAGGATAAAGCGGCAGTTGCATCAGCAGGTCATGCAGTTCCTGCACGCTGTCGACATCGAACACGCTGTAGTTGGCATACAGCCCGGCGATGCGCCACAGGTGGCGCCATTTGCCTTGCTCCTGCAGCCGCTGGGAGAAGGCTTTTTCTTCAGCCTTGAGGCCGGCAGCGCGCTCGGGGTTCATGTCGACGGGCAGGTTCACGGTCATTTTTACGTGGAACAACATCACAGGTGTCCTCGGGTTATTTATCGCGACGGAAGAACGCCAGGCGCTCTTCATCAATGGCCAGGCCCATGCCCGGAGCGGTGGAGACATGCAGGTGGAAATCGCGGTACACCAGCGGCTCGGCGAGGATGTCTTCGGTGAGCAGCAGCGGGCCGAACAGCTCGGTGTCCCACGCCAGTTTGTTCAAGGTGAGAAAGGCATGGGCCGAGGCCAGGGTGCCGATACCGCCTTCGAGCATGGTGCCGCCGTACAAGCCGATGCCCGCCGCTTCGGCAATCGCTGCGGTGCGCAATACCGCACGCGGCCCGCCGTTTTTGGCGATCTTCAAGGCGAACACCGAGGCCGCGCCTTCGCGGGCCAGGTTGAAGGCGTCTTCCACACATTCGATGGATTCGTCGGCCATGATCGGCGCCGGGCTCGACAGGTTGAGCCGGGCCATGCCGCCACGGTTATTGCGCGAAATCGGCTGTTCAATCAGGTCGATGCCGTTATCCCCCAACACCTTGCAGGCGCGCAGTGCCACGGCTTCGTCCCAGGCCTGATTGACATCAACCCGCACGCTGGCGCGATCACCCAAGGCTTTTTTGATGGCGATGACGTGGGCCAGGTCCTGGCTAACTTCTCCGGCACCGATCTTCAATTTGAAGATGCGGTGGCGGCGCAGGTCGAGCATCTTCTCGGCCTCGGCGATGTCTTTTTCGGTGTTGCCACTGGCCAGGGTCCAAGCCACCGGCAAGGCGTCCCGCACGCGGCCGCCGAGCAGCTCGCTGACCGGCAAATTCAGGCGTTTGCCGAGGGCATCCAGCAAGGCGCTTTCGATACCCGACTTGGCAAAGGTATTGCCCCGAATGCTGCGCTCCAGGCGCAACATGGCGGCATTGATGTTGCTGGCGTCCTGGCCAAGCAGCAGCGGCGCGAAGTGCCGGTCGATGTTGATCTTGATGCTGTCGGGGCTTTCATTGCCGTAGCTCAGGCCGCCGATGGTGGTGGATTCACCGATGCCTTCGATGCCGTCGGCGCAGCGCACACGGATGACCACCAGGGTCTGGTTCTGCATCGTGTGCATCGCCAGCTTGTGCGGGCGGATGGTAGGGAGATCGACGATGATGGTCTCGATCGACTCGATGGCGCAAATCGGCATGGCAATACCCGTTGGGTTCTTTATAGATTTGGCCTGATTCTGTTCCGGATCTCTGCTGGCTTCCAATATAGAATGAGTCTCGAACAATACCCTTAAGGTATGAATGGAGTCCTTATGGAACTGCGCCATCTGCGTTACTTCCAGGTGCTGGGGGAAACCCTCAACTTCACCCGCGCCGCCGAACGCCTGCACATCGCCCAGCCGCCGTTGAGCCGGCAGATCCAGCAACTGGAGGACGAACTGGGTGTAGTCCTGCTGGAACGCGGACGGCCGTTGCGCCTGACCGAGGCCGGGCGGTTTTTCTATGAACACGCCAATGTGCTGCTGGAGCAGTTGGGCAAGGTGTGCGATAGCACCCGGCGCATTGGCTTGGGCGAAAAGACCTGGCTGGGCATCGGCTTTGCGCCGTCGACGCTGTATGGGGTGTTGCCGGAATTGATTCGCCGGCTGCGCAGCCATGATGGCCTGGAACTGGAGCTGGGCCTTTCCGAGATGACCACGTTGCAACAGGTCGAAGCCCTCAAGGCCGGGCGCATAGACGTGGGTTTCGGGCGGATTCGCATCGACGATCCGGCCATTGTGCAACGGATATTGGTAGAGGACCGGCTGGTGGCGGTGCTGCCGGCCGGGCATCCCTTGCTGGGTACTCCGGCAACGCTTGCGCAATTGGCCGCCGAGCCCTTTGTGCTTTACCCCGGCAACCCGCGTCCCAGCTACGCCGACCATGTGATCGCACTGTTCGACGCCCACGGTTTGAGCCTGAAGGTTTCGCAGTGGACCAACGAATTGCAGACCGCCATCGGCCTGGTCGGCGCGGGGATGGGCGTGACCCTGGTACCCGCCTCGGTGCAGGTGCTGCATCGGGCGGACATCGGCTATACGCCGGTGGTGGAAGCCACGGCCACTTCGCCGATCATTCTCAGCCGGCGGATCAATGACCAGTCGCCGGGGCTCAGTCATTGCCTGCAATTGGTGGAAGAGTTGATTTAAAAGAACACCACACATCCAACGTGGGAGCGGGCTTGCTCGCGAATGCGCAGTGTCAGTCACCGAATGAGTTGGCTGATGCACCGCATTCGCGAGCAAGCCCGCTCCCACAGTTGATCTCCGTTGTTTTTGAGTAAAGTGTTCACCCACGCATGCGCCGGGCGTCGTTGCGCTGTAGCGTCTGGCTGGGAGACTCGTCGAACAGCTTGCGGTACTCGGCCGAGAATCGCCCCAGGTGGGTAAACCCCCAGCCCAGGGCGATCTCGGAGATAGTGCGGGTTGAGCCATGTTCGAGGATTTGCTGGCGCACGGCACCCAGGCGGTATTTCTTCAGGTAAGCCATGGGCGACAGGGCGAAGTATTTGCGGAAGGCATCGAACAGCTTGAAGCGCGACACACCCGCCGCCGCCTCAAGGTCCTCCAGGTGCACCGGTTCCCGGGCGTTGTCGTGGATGTACTGCCGCGCACGAATCAGATAGTGCGGCAGCTTCACCCCCAGCACGTCACGCAGTTCTTCGGAATAATTATTCGGCTGGGCCAGGATCAGGCCCTTGATCAGCGAGCTTTCCAGGTCCCGGGTAAACGCCACCTGGTCATACAGTTCGCTGCTGCGCTCAAGCTCGGCGATGAAATACCGCGCCATGCGCCACCACGACGCGGAAGCGCCGTCCACCGCGTCCATCGCCGACTCGAAGCGCAGCGGCGCTTCAATCGGTCGCTGCAGCAAGCCTTCCAGGGATTCGCTCATCGCCGCGCGGGTGATCACCACCTGCAACTTGCGGCAGTCGCCGGAGATCTCCAGCACCTGATGTTCGTTGGGCGAGATGATCACGCCCTGGTCACGATTGGAACTGAGGCGTACGCCGTTCTTGCTCAGCTCCTGCTCGCCCACCAGCGGCAAGGTCAGGCTATAGCTGCTGAAGTGCTCGGCGTCTTCGATGTCGATGGTGACGTCGGTGCCGTACTCGATAATCCCCAGCGTGGTGGCGCGGGACTTGAACACATTGGCACTGTGGTGAAAGCGGATGCGCTCCGGCGTCGCGGTTTGCAGGCGATGCGGCCCGCAAATGCCGGACATCCAGCTGCAAGCGCCTTCAAGGTCGAAGCGCTCGATACGTATATCGCGTGTATTGCTATTCATCACGGGGCACCCACGGCAATTGTGGCCGGCGCGCTCTGACGGCGCGTCCTGGTTGAATCCAGAGCAAGTTTTGCGCCACGCCTGCGGCAACGCCACTGGGTGGATAGCAACTGTCGACTAAATGGATAACACGCTGACTTTTTCGACAATCGCCTTACAAGACAGTAGCGCATTCCGCCACCGCCCCGCACCGCCGTGGGTATTTCGTGCCCAACTAAGTGGCCCACCTTCCCCCATTAACCGGATAGCCCGGTGCCCCGCCGCAGCCTCTTAATGGCCTACCCGTTTAGCCATTATCAAAAAAGGTGCCTCCCATGAGTGGTGCAAGAAGCGTCGAACAGTGGAAAAGTTTTATCGAAGGCTGCCTGGACTTCCGCCCGGTGGATGAGGTTTTCCGCATCGCCCGGGACATGTTCACCGAGCCGGAGCTGTTTGATCTGGAGATGGAACTGATCTTCGAGAAGAACTGGATCTACGCCTGTCACGAAAGCGAATTGGCCAACAAACATGACTTCGTGACGATGCGCGCCGGGCGCCAGCCGATGATCATCACCCGCGACGGCGAAGGCCAGCTCAACGCGCTGATCAACGCCTGCCAGCACCGCGGCACCACCCTGACCCGGGTCGGTAAGGGCAACCAGTCCACCTTCACCTGCCCGTTCCACGCCTGGTGCTACAAGAGCGACGGCCGGCTGGTGAAGGTCAAGGCGCCGGGGGAATACTCGGAAGGCTTCGACAAAGCCACTCGCGGCCTGAAAAAGGCGCGGATCGAGAGCTACAAGGGCTTCGTGTTCATCAGCCTGGACGTTAGCGGCAGCGACAGCCTGGAAGATTTCCTGGGCGACGCCAAAGTGTTCTTCGACATGATGGTCGCCCAATCGGCCACCGGTGAGCTGGAAGTGCTGCCGGGCAAATCCGCCTACACCTACGACGGCAACTGGAAACTGCAAAACGAGAACGGCCTGGACGGTTATCACGTCAGCACCGTGCACTACAACTACGTGGCCACGGTGCAGCATCGCCAGCAGGTCAACACGGAAAACGGCACGGGCTCCGGCACCACCCTGGACTACAGCAAGCTCGGTGCCGGCGACGCGAATACCGATGACGGCTGGTTCGCCTTCAACAATGGCCACAGCCTGCTGTTCAGCGACATGCCCAACCCCACCGTGCGTTCGGGCTACGCCACCATCATGCCGCGCCTGATCGAAGAACATGGCCAGCAAAAAGCCGAATGGATGATGCACCGCCTGCGTAACCTGAACATCTACCCGAGCCTGTTCTTTCTCGACCAGATCAGCTCGCAGTTGCGGATCATCCGCCCCATCGCCTGGAACAAGACCGAGATCATCAGCCAGTGCCTGGGGGTGAAAGGCGAGTCTGACGCCGACCGAGAAAACCGCATTCGCCAGTTCGAGGATTTCTTCAACGTCTCGGGCATGGGCACGCCGGATGACCTGGTGGAATTTCGCGAAGCCCAGCGCGGCTTCCAGGGCCGCCTGGAGCGCTGGAGCGATATCTCCCGTGGCAGCCACCGCTGGGAAACCGGGCCGACGCCCAACAGCGAAGCCATCGGCATCCAGCCGGCGATGACCGGCACCGAATTCACCCACGAAGGGCTGTACGTCAACCAGCACCGCAACTGGCAGAAATTCCTGCTGGACGGGCTCGATGCACAAGCCCTGAAACTGCGGGAGGTGAAATGATGAATGCGCAATTGCAGTACCAGATCGAGCAGTTTTTTTACCGTAAATCCGAACTGTGCGATGCCCAGGATTGGGACGCCTACGTGCAGTTGTTCGACCCGCAGAGCGAGTTCCACCTGCCGCAGTGGGACTCGGAACACGTCTACACCCGCGACCCGAAGCGCGAAATGTCGCTGATCTACTACGCCAATCGTTCAGGGCTGGAGGACCGGGTGTTTCGCTTGCGCACAGGCAAGGCCGCGTCGGCCACGCCGATGCCGAGGACGCTGCATCTGATCAATAACGTGCGGATTGCCGAGCAACCGGGCGGACTGCTGGAAGTGAAGCTGAACTGGCACACGCTGTTCTATCGGCTGGCGACGTCGGAGCAGTTCTATGGCAGCGCCACCTACAGCCTCAAGCCCGATGGCGACAGTTGGTTGATCACTCGCAAGCATGCGCTGCTGCTCAACGACACCATCAACTCGGTGCTGGATTTCTATCACCTCTGAGCTGATGCATTACACCTGTGGCGAGGGAGCTTGCTCCCTCGCCACAAAAAGCTCACTCGCCAGGCATAACCATCAAACTCGCGGAGTTCTGCGAATGAATCACAAAGTGGCCTTCAGTTTTGCCGACGGCAAGACCCTGTTTTTCCCGGTGGGTACCCATGAGATCCTGCTGGACGCTGCCTTGCGCAACGGCATCAAGATCCCGCTCGACTGCCGCGAAGGCGTATGCGGCACTTGCCAAGGCCGTTGCGAGTCCGGCGATTTCACCCAGGACTACGTGGACGAGGAAGCCCTCTCCAGCCTCGACCTGCAACAACGCAAAATGCTCAGTTGCCAGACCCGGGTCCAATCCGACGCGGCGTTCTATTTCGATTTTGATTCCAGCCTGTGCAACGCGCCGGGGCCGGTACAAATCCGCAGCACGGTGAGTGATGTGCAGCAGGTTTCGGCCAGCACGGCGATCCTGCACCTGCAGCTGGAAGCGCCATTGGATTTCCTGCCCGGCCAGTACGCTCGCCTTTCGATTCCCGGCACCGACAGTTGGCGCTCCTACTCCTTCGCCAACCGCCCGGGCAATCAATTGCAGTTCCTGATCCGCCTGCTGCCCGATGGCGTGATGAGCAACTACATCCGCGAGCGCTGCCAGGTCGGCGATGAGTTGCTGCTGGAAGCGCCATTGGGTGCCTTCTACCTTCGGCATGTCACCCGGCCGCTGGTGTTGGTGGCCGGTGGCACTGGTTTATCGGCGCTGCTGGGCATGCTTGACGACCTGGCCACCAACGGCTGCCAACAGCCGGTGCACCTGTATTACGGCGTGCGCGGTGCGGCCGATCTGTGCGAGGCCGCCCGCATCGCCGCCTACGCCGATAAAATCCCCCATTTTCGCTACACCGAGGTACTCAGCGACCCGACGCCCGACTGGGCCGGCAAGCGTGGCTACCTCACCGAGCATTTCGACCTGGCCGAATTGCGGGATCAATCGGCGGATATGTACGTCTGCGGCCCCACTCCGATGGTCGAATCCATCAAACAATGGCTGCTGGATCAGGCACTTGATGGCGTTCAGCTGTATTACGAAAAGTTTACCGAGAGTAATATCTGACCCCTCAGCGGTATGAGGGGCTGGTTCGGTGTGCGATCAACCCTGAAAAAAACAAGTAGAAGGGAATGTTAATGGCGGATGACATGGTTAACCCGGTGGGCCTCAAGCGTGGCCTGAAGAACCGGCATATTCAGCTGATTGCCTTGGGAGGGGCAATCGGGACCGGGCTGTTCCTCGGCTCGGCGGGCGTGCTCAAGTCGGCAGGGCCGTCGATGATCCTGGGCTACGCGGTAGCCGGTTTCATCGCGTTCCTGATCATGCGCCAGCTGGGCGAGATGATCGTCGAGGAACCGGTGGCCGGCTCCTTCAGCCACTTCGCCCACAAGTACTGGGGCGGTTACGCAGGCTTCCTGGCCGGCTGGAACTACTGGGTACTCTACGTGCTGGTGGGCATGGCCGAGCTGACAGCGGTGGGCAAGTACATCCAGTTCTGGTGGCCGGAAATTCCGACCTGGGTCAGTGCGGTGGTGTTCTTTGTGCTGGTCAACCTGATCAACACCCTCAACGTGAAGTTCTTCGGTGAGACCGAGTTCTGGTTCGCGATCATCAAGGTGGTAGCGATTGTCGGCATGATCGTGCTCGGCTGCTACCTGCTGTTCAGTGGCACCGGCGGCCCGCAGGCCTCGGTGAGCAACCTGTGGAGCCACGGCGGGTTCTTCCCCAATGGCGGCATGGGGCTGTTGATGTCCATGGCGTTCATCATGTTCTCGTTCGGCGGCCTGGAGCTGGTGGGTATTACCGCCGCCGAAGCCAGCGAGCCACGCAAGGTGATCCCGAAGGCGATCAACCAGGTGGTGTACCGGATCCTGATTTTCTACGTCGGCGCACTCACCGTGCTGCTGTCGTTGTACCCGTGGGACCAACTGCTGCAAACCCTCGGCGCGTCGGGCGATGCCTACAGCGGCAGCCCGTTCGTACAGATCTTCTCGCTGATCGGTAACGACACCGCCGCCCACATCCTTAACTTCGTGGTCCTGACCGCGGCGCTGTCGGTGTACAACAGCGGCGTGTACTGCAACAGCCGCATGCTGTTCGGCCTGGCCGAGCAAGGCGATGCGCCGAAAGCGTTGATGAAGCTGAACAAGCAAGGCGTGCCGCTGCGTGCCCTGGGCATCTCGGCCCTGGTGACGCTGCTGTGCGTGGTGATCAACTACGTCGCCCCGCATGACGCACTGGAGCTGTTGTTTGCACTGGTGGTTGCCTCGCTGATGATCAACTGGGCGCTGATCAGCCTGACCCACATCAAGTTTCGCAAGGCCATGGGCGAGCAAGGCGTGGTGCCGTCGTTCAAGACCTTCTGGTTCCCGTTCAGCAACTACCTGTGCCTGGCGTTCATGCTGATGATCATCTGCGTGATGCTGGCGATTCCGGGCGTGCGGGCGTCGGTGTATGCGATTCCGGTTTGGGTCGGGATTATCTATGTGGCGTACCGGTTGCGGTTGAGCAAGGGCAAGGCGCTGGCCTCGGCGCAGTAACCTTTCGCCAGCTGTAAAAAAGCCCCGGCACTCATCAAGTGCCGGGGCTTTTTTGATTCAAAAGTCAGAGAGGGCCGTTCGTCAGAACTAGTAATTCTGACAGTAGTTCGAATCGAGGCATGAGTTCCTAAATGGAGCGACCAACTATGGAGGTTCCTACTCATGAGCCTGATTATCGCACTCACCTTTGAAGGCAACGACGCCATCGCTCAAACCTATCAGGGGCGACCCTCTCAAAGTTTGAAGTTAATCCCACAGGCGGATGGCAGCACAGGCATTCGCAATGAATATCATGGGACCGTCCTGAACCTTTCCGAGGGCGGCGCCTGGGTTTCACCCTACGCAGGAAACGGTTTTCAAAGCTTTAGATTAATCCTGCAAGCCGATGGCTCGTACACCATCCAAAATAGTTACTCTCACCTTGCTCTGACGATGACCGCGAACACCCTTCAGGCTAGACCTCTCGTCGCAGGTAACCGAAACCAACGTTTTGATGTGGTCAACCAAGCCGATGGTTCCGTCGGGCTGCGCAAGGTATCACGCTCCCTGTTCAGCGGAACGGTAGACCAATTAACTTCAATAAAACGAGTCGGGAATTGGTTCTTTAACAGCATCAGGCAATCGACCGGATTCTATCTCTCCAAAAACACGCCCCTCACTTTGGAACTGAGCGTGTCCGGTAGTGTATGGGCCAGCCAGCCCAAACTGTGGATAGGTGCGCAATTTGCCGACCCTGACACGAGATTCAGCACTCCCCGAGCTTACCCACTTAACGAAGGCGTCAACTCGATAACCGACGCAGGGGGAGGGATGATCTATCTGGAGTTGAGTGGGGAAACCAATATCGCCAATTTGACGCTCACAGGGGGCGCTGTAGAGGTCCCTCTTTTTGAGCATCTGAAAACCACGCCCGAGCAATATCGCGACATGTTGCGTACGTGGACATCAGCGCCCTTTGCCGAACTGACGAGCGCCCGCTCCGTCGTCACCGTAAGCCGCACAGCCGCACTCGCTCATCAAAACAACAATCAGAACACTCTCATGGAAACCTACGAACGGATTATCTCTGTCGAGGAAGGTATCTTGGGACTGGATGGATCAAACGCGCTGCATACAAGAGCGCCACTTAAATACCATCTTGTGTTGGGAAACTACGGTGGCGGGGGTTACGCCCATGCAGGACATGGTTATACGAGTTACCACGAAAATTTCGCAAAGGAAATGTTGACGCCGAAAGAGCTCGAAGCTTCCTGGGGCGTGGCCCACGAACTCGGCCATCAAAACCAAATGCTCGGTTACTTACCGAACGACTTCAATGAGGTGACCACAAACATTCACTCACTTGCGGTTCAACGTCATTTTCGCCTGCGCTCCACACTGCTCGATAAAGATTCAAGCGGCCGAGATGTGTGGGACAACGCATTGCAAAAACTCACCATTCCCGGCCTCAAAATTGATGACTTGGATGTATATGAACGACTGGCGGCGCTGGAACAGCTCAGACTGGCCTTCGGCGAGCAATTTTGGCCACGCATGAACAAAGTCACTCGAGAAAAATGGGCATCGAATGGCTATCATCCCGATCGACAAATCGCTTTCAACAACCTCGCCTTATTCGCCAGTATCGCTGCCCAAGCCGATCTTCGCGAGTACTTCGCTGCCTGGGGTATGCCTCTTTCGGCCGCTGGCAGTGAGGCGATCAGAGCATTGAACCTGCGCCCTCCAGCAGTAAAGCCCCAGACAATGCGTGAGCCCCGTTCACTGGAAGAGTTCGAGCCTCTTCCTCCACCACTGACAGGCTGCACATGTATCGAGCCTCATCCGAAGGAGCTTGAATAACGAGCAGCTACTTTTACCGTTCCTTATGCTGGTGTTTTTATAACGAAGAACGCACTCGCCACAGCTCGGGGAACAATACGGTGTCGAGCATCTTGCGCAGGTAACCCACGCCTTCGGTGCCGCCCGTACCAGGCTGGAAGCCGATGATCCGCTCCACGGTGGTGACGTGGCGGAAGCGCCATTGGCGGAACGAATCCTCCAGGTCGATAAACTTTTCGGCCAGTTGGTACAGGTCCCAATAACGGCTCGGATCGCGATAAACCTCGCGCCACGCCGCCTCCACGGATTCATCGTGCACCGTCGGCGCCGTCGGGTCGCGTTCGGCGCGTTTTGGGTCGATCGCCAGCCCGGCCTTGGCCATCAGGTTGATCGCCTCGTCATACAGCGACGGCGTGGCAATCGCCACTTTCAGCTCGTTCAACAGGTCCGGACGATGGGCGTGGGGCCGCAACAGCGCCGCGCTTTTATTGCCAAGGATGAATTCGATTTCCCGGTACTGGAACGACTGGAAGCCCGACGACTGGCCCAGGTACGGGCGGATCGACTTGTACTCCGATGGCGTCATGGTCGCCAGCACGGCCCAGGCGTGCACCAGTTGGTCAAAGATCCGCGACACCCGCGCCAGCATTTTGAACGCCGGTGGCAACTCACCCAGGCGCACGTGTTCGCGGGCGGCCTTGAGTTCGTGGAGCATCAGTTTCATCCACAGCTCGGAGGTCTGGTGCTGGATGATGAACAGCATCTCGTTGTGGTCCGGCGACAGCGGGTGCTGGGCGCTGAGCACTTTGCCCAGGTCCAGGTAGTCGCCATAGCTCATGGACTCGGAAAAATTCAGCTCGGCGTTATGCCATTCTTCCGGCGGCTGGTAGTCAGGGGAGAAAGGACACTGGCTCATCGCGTGGGCTCCTTGAGCGGGCGGAGAATGGCTCGTACCGGACTGGCATCGAGGTTGGCGAAACGCAGCGGCAGCGCGATCAACTCGTAATCGCCCTCCGGTACGTCGTCGAGGACGATGCCTTCGAGAATCGCCATGCCATGACGGGCGACGGCGTTGTGAGAGTCCATGGTCTTGGACTGTTGCGGGTCCAGGGACGGCGTGTCGATGCCGATCAGGCGCACCCCGAGGCCGGCCAGCAGCTCGACGGTTTGCGGGGCGACGGCGGTGAAATTCGAATCCCAGGTATCCAGTGGCGCCTGTTGATAAGTGCGCAGCAGCACACGCTCCGGGAGGTTCTCTAGGCGGCCTTCCAACTGATGTGGCTGCACCAGCGCGCCGCTGCCCAGGCAATGCAGCACCCGGCACGGGCCCATGTACACATCCAGGGACACTTCGCCGATGGGCGCGCCGTCAGCGCTGTAGTGCAACGGCGCGTCCACATGGGCGCCGGTGTGGGGCGACAGGGTGATGCGTCCGACATTCACCGGGCACTCGGGGCCAAACTGCCACACGCGCTCTTCCTGAAACGGCGTATCACCCGGCCAGGTCGGGGTCGCGGTGCTCAAGGGCGGGCTGATGTCCCACCACGTTTTTATTGGATTCATTTCAAGGCTCTCGGTCGTTACTGGGGTGAATGATACGAGGGCCAGCTGTAAATATTCTTGCGAATTCCGGCGCAAAGCGGGAAATCTTTCGCACTTACTGCGAGGAAATGGCTGATTGGCGCACAGATATTTCGTACCGACTCAATCATTCAAACAACAAATATCCCCTGTGGGAGCCGGGCTTGCCCGCGATGAGGTCGGCACAGCTTGCCCTTCCATCGCCTGACACTCCGCCATCGCGGGCAAGCCCGGCTCCCACAGGGGTTGGCGGTGACTCACGGATGTGCAAATGACTGCGCTTCTGGGCATCCCGATGTCGAGTTCAGACCACTGGCGGGCCGCCCAAGGCGATAGGGTTCGGACTTCCCTTCCACTGCCTCGGAATCATCATGTCCAAGCCGATCACCGTACTGCGCGACACCCACCCACTGCCGGTGCTGGACGCCTGCAAATGGGAAAAGCTCGAAGGCGACCCACACACCGTCAACCTCAACGCCTACACCAGCGAAGACGGCAGCAAGATCATGGGCACCTGGATCTGCACCCCCGGCAAATGGCGGGTGGAGTATGTGAAGTGGGAATACTGCCACTTCCAGGAAGGCTACTGCGTGATCACCCCGGACGGCCTGGAGCCGATCCATTTGCGGGCTGGGGATATCTTTGTGGTGGAGCCGGGGATGAAGGGGACGTGGGAAGTGGTCGAGACGGTGCGTAAGTATTTTGTGTTTGCCTGACGGCCAAAAACCCGGGAACCCGCTTGAGGCAGGTTCCCGGAAAATCCCCTATTGGGGCTTGCGATAGCTGTTGATGATCGCCGAGAAATCCTTGCCCCCTTCCCCACGCTGGCTCATCGATTGATACAACTGCTGCGCCACTGCGCCGAGGATCACCGGCTGGTGCGCCTGGCGGGCGGCTTCAGTGGCCAGCCCAAGGTCCTTGAGCATCAGTTCCGCACCAAACCCACCGGTATAACCCCGGGACGACGGCGCCGTTTCGATAATCCCGGGCCATGGGTTGTAGGTGTCCGAACTCCAGCAGCGTCCGGTGGAGCTGTTGATGATTCCCGCCAGCACTTGGGTGTCGATACCCAACGCATCGCCCAGGGCCATGGCTTCGCTGACGCCGACCATGGTGATACCCAACAGCAGGTTGTTGCAGATCTTCGCAATTTGCCCGGTGCCGACTTCGCCGCAATGGACGATGTTACGGCCCATTTGCGCCAATACCGGTTGCAGGGTGGCGAACAGTTCCGGGGTGGCGCCGACCATGAAGGTCAGCGTCCCGGCCTGGGCGCCGCCGGTGCCGCCGGACACCGGGGCATCGGCCATCACCACGCCTTGTTTTGCTGCCGCCGCGGCTACATCGCGGGCGGTCTGCGGGTCGATGGTGCTGCAATCCACTGCCGGCACGCCTTTGCCGATGCCGGCCAGCACGCCATCTTCACCGAGCCACACACTGCGTACATGGGCCGCAGCCGGGAGCATGGTCACCACCAGCTCGACGCCTTCTGCTGCCGCGCGCGGTGAGGCGCTGATGGTGCCGCCCAGCTCGGCCAGTTCCTTGAGCACGGCCTGGTTCAGGTCGAACAGGTTCAGCGCATGGCCAGCCTTGATCAGGTTGCGCGCCATCGGCGCGCCCATGTTGCCCAGGCCGATAAATGCAATCTTCATGGTCGTCTCCTCGATCAGCGCAGGTTGATGGTGGTGTTGACGCCATCGTTGACGCTGTCGTCGTCGAACCAGCGGCTGGTGACGGTTTTGGTCTGGGTATAGAACTGCACCACTTGCTTGCCGTACGGGCCCAAATCACCGAGTTTCGAACCACGGGAGCCGGTGAAGCTGAAGAACGGCACCGGCACGGGGATCGGGATGTTGATGCCGACCTGGCCGACGTCGATTTCGCTCTGGAATTTACGCGCCGCCGCGCCGCTCTGGGTGAACAGGCCGGTGCCGTTACCGAACGGGTTGGCGTTGACCAGGGCGATGGCTTGGTCGAGGGTGTCGACTTCCAGCACCACCAGCACCGGGCCGAAGATTTCCTGGGTGTAGATCTGCATGTCGGTAGTCACGCCGGAGAACAGGGTCGGGCCGACAAAATTGCCGTCCTCGAAACCTGGAACCTTGATGCCACGGCCATCCAGTTCCAACTTGGCGCCTTCTTTCACGCCGCTTTCGATCAGGTCGAGGATGCGTGCCTTGGCGCGCTTGGAGATCACCGGGCCCACATCGGTGCCCGCTTCGCTGCCGGCATTCACCTTGAGTTTCTGCGCCAGGGCCTTGAGGTCCGGCAGCCATTGCTTGGCCGCGCCCACCAGCACCACCACGGAAGTTGCCATGCAACGCTGACCGGCCGCGCCGAAACCGGCACCGACCAGGGCGTTCAGGGTTTGCTCGCGATTGGCGTCCGGCAGCACCACGGCGTGGTTCTTGGCGCCCATCATCGATTGCACGCGCTTGCCGTGTTTACCGGCGAGGTCGTAGACGTGAGTCCCCACGGCGGTCGAACCGACGAAGGACACCGCCTTGATATCCTTGTGGGTGCACAGCGCGTCCACCACATCCTTGCCACCGTGAACCACGTTCAGCACACCGGCTGGCACGCCGGCTTCGAGCGCCAGCTCAACCAGCAGCAGGGTCGACAGCGGATCCTGCTCAGAAGGCTTCAGTACGAAGGTGTTACCGCAGGCAATGGCCATCGGGAACATCCACAGCGGAATCATCGCCGGGAAGTTGAACGGGGTGATGCCGGCGCACACGCCGATTGGCTGGCGCAAGGTGTAGGTATCCACACCGCCGGCGACGTTTTCAGCGAATTCGCCCATCTGCAGGGTACCGATGGAGCATGCATGCTCGACCACTTCCAGGCCACGGAAAATATCGCCTTCCGCGTCGGCAATGGTCTTGCCCTGCTCGGCGCTGAGGACCATGGCGATGCGCTTGGAGTGCTCGCGGATCAAGGCTTGCAACTTGAGCATGATGCGCATGCGCGCACCGATCGGCGTCAGCTTCCAGGTCTGGAAGGCGCGATGGGCGGCGTCAATGGCAGCGTTGACTTCTGCTGGGGTGGAAAACGGCACACGGGCCAGTACTTGCTGGGTGGCGGGGTTGACGATGTCTTGCCATTCGGTGGTCTTGGACTCGACCCACTCGCCGTTGATCAGCAGCTTGACCTGTTGCACGGAAATATCGGCAGATGCGTTCATGTGGTCTCCAATTCTTGTAGGTATGCAGAGAACCAAGGCGTTGAATCGCCTTGAGGATGAGGCGTTCGGACTGTTTTTGGAGTATAGATGTGCAAACTTCTAATAAGAACGCACATAAAAGCCGGTCCAATATGCAAAAAAACATCACGTCACTAGGCTCCCTGAACTGGGATGACCTGAAGTTTTTCCTCGAAGTCGCCCGCACCCGCAAGGCCAGCGTCGCCGCCAAGCGCCTGGCGGTGGACTACACCACCGTGTCGCGGCGCATTACCTCCCTTGAAGGATCCTTGGGCACTCTGCTGTTTGAAAAATCCCGGACCAACGGCTTCGTATTGACCACCGAAGGCCAGCGTCTGCTGGGTTACGCCGAGTCCATCGAAAGCACGTTGCACATGGCCTGCGAACAGGTTTCCGGCTCCGGCGTGGCACTGTCCGGCCACGTGCGGATGGGCTGCACCGAAGGATTCGGCAGCTTCTTCGTCACCCCGCAACTGAGCCACTTCGTCGACACCTACCCGGCGATCTCCGTGGACATCCTGCCCCTGCCCCACTTCATCAGCCTGTCCAAGCGCGAGGCGGATATCGTCATCGCTCTCGAGCGGCCGGAGCATGGGCCCTACGTGTGCTGCAAACTGTGCGACTACAAGCTACAGCTGTACGCGACCCAGGAATACCTGGACCAGCACCCGCCCATCCAACGAGCGGCGGATCTGGCCGAGCACCCGTTTATCAGCTACGTGGATGATTTGGCGTTCAGCTCGGAGCTGTTGTACCTGGCGAATGTGGTGCCCGGCGCCAGCGCGAGCTTGCGCAGTACCAGCGTGATTGCGCAATACGTGGCGGCGCAGCAAGGACGCTCGCTGGCGATCCTGCCGTGCTTTTTGGCGGCGCAAGATCCGCGGTTGCTGCCGGTGCTTTCGAAGGAGATCAACATTACCCGGCAGTTCTGGATGTATTGCCGCGAGGATCTGAGGAAGCTGAAACGGATCACCCTGTTGTGGGATTACATCCGTGAGGTGACGGAGCAGAATCAGCCCTTGTTGATGGGGGAAACGCGGGAGATGGAGTTCGCAGACTAAGCAGGCGCATTTTAAGACACCCCCCTCGGGTTTCCTGAGCTTTATTGATAATCCATAGGCTCAGGGAGGGGAAAACTAATGAGTAGCTCAAGCAAAAAGACCGGACGCATCGAGTTCTCGTTATTGCAATACAAGGCTCACGTCACTCAGGAGGATGTGAGGGCCGCATTAGGGCTAGTCCTGGAGGACCAGCGGTTCGCGAGGTCTGATCGGCTGTGCGCATTATTGAGGTTTTTGGTTGAAAACGCGTTGCAGGAAACGACGAAGAAGCTGACCGAATATGACGTAGGAATATCGGTATTCGACCGCGACCCGACTCAATACGCAACGTGTGATGATCCTATCGTAAGGGTGCAGATTGGACGACTGCGAAAAAAACTCACGGAATACTATTCCAGCGTCGCACCACTGGCGACGTTGCGCTTCTCCGTGCCGCTGGGCAGCTACATACCTTCTGCAAGTATTCCGTTGGCTGAAGAAGCACCGGAACGTTTTCACCGCTTGTCGGTACGGCAGTTCAAATGTATTACTCATGCTGGCGCTGTCTTTACTCAAGGCCTGTGTGAAGAGTTGAGTTACCGGTTATTCGAGTCGTTTGACAACCCTATCATTTCGCACTCCTTCACGGCTTCTCGTTATATTGACTCCATTGAAGAGGTCGTCAGGGAATACACCCTTGAAGGCAGTGTTCGGGTGGAACCGTCGCGATTGAGAACGTCTGTTCGTCTTGTGGACACCGCCATCGGCTTGATTTCCTGGTCGGCGCAGTTCGACCGGGATAGCAACTATGGAATAACGATCCAGGAGGACTTGGCGAACACTATTTGCTGTGCGTTGAAAGCCTACTTTGACGAGCATCTGCAGCCAGCACAACAAGTGGTATAAAAACGAAACAGGGCGATCAATATCGCCCTATTTCATTACTTTTTTTAGATCACGGAGTTGACCACTTACCGTCGGAGTACAAGCGTACTGCATTGTCATTTTTAGTCAGGTCAATCTCAACCGACTGAGAGCGCGACGAACTGAACATAGTACTCGTTTGGATCTTTTGCTCGAACCACACAAGCACTTTTTCAACAGGCTCAAGTTCAACAGTACCTTTGACAACCTCCTCTGTCGCAACGTAGATCGGAGTACTGACCAGCTTTCCATCAACGCCGGTGGAAACCTGGTTAACACCCGGATGGATGGTATCGTAATTATTAATCATTGTAATGGCAGTGGATTTTCCACCCGTACGTGGTTCCTCCAGAGTGCCCACCTTGTTCAGGACTGACGTTTCCCCCAAACCGATATCCACCAGATTGGTTGACACATCGACCTGAACGCTGGCGTCGAAGCTATTGGTACCAAACAGTTGATATTGCGGAACCCAGGAAAAACTAGTGGTAAATGCATATTTCCCATAAGCCTGCCAGACAACGTTATAAGCATTGTCACCGACTTTTTTTGCAAAGCACAATTTGTATTCAGCGTTTTTAAGCGTTTCCAAATCCCCCGGGGCAATCTGAATTTTCACTGACTTCCTTGTCGCTTGCAAAATGGCGTTCAGGGCCTGTGCGTAGTCAGTGTGACTTACAACGGGCTTGCCTCCCAGGCTGATCAGAGAGGTCTGCAAGGCATCACCCCACACAAAACTCCAGCTGGTACGCCGACTACGAGGGACAGTATTGATCAACTCGTTTTCGAAATCCGTATGGTTGACCTCACCGGTAAACGTTACTTTTCGCGAGGCGGGTGACCCCTCGGATGCAACTGGAGTTCCGCCGACGGCCTTTAGAGCAGCTTCAAGTTGATGTTCACTCGGCACATTGTTATTGTTTTTTTCAATAATTACGAAGTTCATGATGTCACCTATATTTATTTGAAGGTTTATCAGTGAGCATCGGGTGTCGATGTCAATCGACTTTTATTCAAACCACTCTGAACATCACTTCCCTGCCTCGCCAAATAACGAGGTGAACGGCCTGAATAACGTGCTACAACCCTGTAAACACACTGACGAACCTACTGTAGAGCGGCATCACTTTGCAGGTAAGTATCATTGATGTAACAACAAACCTTATACATAAATAAGAACGACCTACAGGTTAACAAGGGCTAACCGTAACGCCTGTCAGTTACTTTCGTGTAACCGTAACATTACCGTATTAACCCTTCGCTATCTGCTTAGTCTGCAATCACCACAATCGACACCCGGCGATTCTCGGTGCGCCCCGCCGCTGTCGTGTTGGACGCCACCGGTTCGCTGCTGCCCAGCCCGCGCAGCTGTACGTTTTCTTCTTTCATGCCGATGCTGGTCAGCACGTTGGCCACGCTTTTTGCCCGACGCAGGGAGAGTTGCTGGTTGTAGGTTTCCTTGCCCGAAGCGTCGGTGTGGCCGTCGACCCGCACGCGTTCAATGCCTACGCCCAACAGCGCCTTGCCGATGCGCTGGACGATCTCGGTGCTGGGGGCATTCAGGCTTTCGACGTCGCTGCCAAACAGTACCTTGCCCGACAGGCCGAAGGCCCAGCCCTCGTCAGTCAGTTCGAAGCCTTGCTGTTTGAGCACGGCGATTTGCGCCGGTGTCAGGCCTTTGGGCGGCGGTGTCTGGCAGCCACTCAGGGCGAGCAAGGCCACGAGCAAGGTGATGAATAAAAAGCGTGCGGTCGAGAACAAGGGATCAACTCCTGTGTTGTACGTTGGCGGCGGGGGACTCGGACTCCGCCGTTTGCTGGCCACCCTGGGAGAGCCGTTTGGCCTGGTACATCGCCGCGTCGGCGGCGTTGAGCAGGTTACCGGGCGTGGCACCATGATCAGGGTAGACGGCGATGCCGATACTGAGTGAGGTCAATACGTGGGCGTCGCCGGGCAGTGCAATGGGCGCGTCCATGCTGGCGATGATTTTTTCGGCAATGCGCTGGGCGTCCTCGAGTCTGTGCAGAGGCGACAGCAAGATGGCGAATTCATCGCCGCCCAGGCGTGCCACCAAATCGTCTTCGCGCAATTGCGCACGAATGCGCGCGGCCACTGCCACCAATACCGCATCGCCAGCGGCATGGCCGAAGTTGTCGTTGATGTCTTTGAAGCGGTCGCTGTCCAGAAACAATACCGCCACTTTCTCGTTGAGCTTGGCGGCGCTGCGCAAGGCGCGGATCAGCCGACCTTCGAAAAACGCACGGTTGGGCAGACCGGTCAGGCTGTCGTGGCTGGCCTGGTGGGCGAGGGTTTCGTTTTCGCTTTGCAGGTGGGTCTGCCAGGCTTCCAGTTCGTCGAGCAAAGCATTGAAGTCGTTGCCCAGGCTGTCGAGTTCGGCGATTTTCGCCGGCGGTACGCGCCGGTCAAACGCTCGCTCGCTGCGGGCGGCGTGGGCCACCGAGGCCAGGCTGTGCAACGGCCCGGTGATGCCGCGTAACAGGCGCCGCGCCAGATACAGTGCAACCCAGGCGCTGAGGGCGGTGCACACCAGAATCCCGGCGAGGCCGCTGAGCAGGAAGCGCAACAGGCTGCCGCCGTGGCCAGTCAGGTGCACACTGCCGATGACCTGGCCCTGGTGCAGGATCGGCTGGGTGATGGGCTGCTCGAGCAAGGCATGCGCCAGCTGCAGCTCAATCATCGACAGCATCCCGGTTTCCGGGCGCTCCCAATGTGCGAGTTGCTTGCCGTCGACGTTGAAGACTTCCGCCTCGGCCACCTCTTCCTCCGAGGCAATCACGGCCAATGCTTCAGTGGCCGCCGCGCTGTCGTTGAACACCACCGCCGCTTCCACGGTGTAGTTAATGGAGCGGGCGATCAGGTGCAGGTTGTGGTCGGCATACACCCGCAGCGCGAGCACGCCGAGCAGGGTCAGGGAGATACTGGCCATGCCGACTGCCAGCAGCGCCAGGCTCAGGTGTCCACGCCCGATCACCGAACGCAAGGTAGGCCGCACTGGCCCTTTATCAATACTCATGACCCCGGCGCTCGACGTCGGGACAGCTGCAGTACGCTCGGATGAATGCGCACACCGCTGCGGGCAACGGAGTCAAGGTTGACCTCGAACGACACCTGCTCGTCGGCCACCCGTAGGCAGAACAGGCTGCCCACGGTGCATTGGTCGCCGCCTTCGCTGATGCTGAGCACCGGATGGCCGATCAGTGATGCGAACAGGCGGCTGCGCTCGTCGCTGGTCAATTGGCCGATGTAAACGGCATCGCAGGCATTGGCGATGTCCGGATGGTCAGCCAGCAAACGCCGGACCACTACCGGACGGCCGGTAGCCTGGGTGGTGCCTTTGACCAGGTCATCAGTGTATTGGGTCGGCCCGACGATGCACAGGCGCAATTGCGCGGGCTCTACCGGCCAACGGGCGTAACTGAGGATTCCGAGGACCACCTGCGTGACCGACTTGGCTCGCTGATCAGCCATGCCGGCGGGGGGCTGGGCAAAAGCAAGAGGCGTGAAGATCCACAGAAGCGCCAACAGCAGCATTCGTCTCCAGCTCAAACTTCGCTCTGTGGGCGAAACAGCCACGTTCATGCAGCGATTCTCTTTGATCTTCTCGGGATGATGCCGCAACGATAGCACAACGGCGAAAAACCCCCGAGGCGACACCCAGGAGGATTCCGACATTTTATTAAGAAAAATCACACATTTGGATCAGAAATTTAGATGACACATCGGTCAACTTCTTTATTGATCAAGTGCCCAGTTCCAGCATCAGCCCACTCAAGCGCTTCACCTTGCGACTCACCGCCTCTTCAAATACGCCCCCTCGGGGTTCGATCAGGCTGAACCAGTCCTTGGCCCGGGTGATGCCGGTATAAATCAACTCTTTGGTTAGCACCGGGTTCAGGGCATCCGGCAGAATCAGTGCGGTGTGGGTGAATTCGGAGCCTTGGGATTTGTGCACCGTCATCGCATAGACAGTTTCCACATCGTTGAGCCGGCTGGGCAGCACAAAGCGCACGCCGCCCTGCCCATCGTTACGCGGGAACGCCACGCGCAGCACCTGTGGCCCACCGTCGCTCTCGGGCAGTTTCAGGGCGATGCCGATGTCGCCGTTCATCAGGCCAAGGCCGTAATCGTTGCGGGTCATCAACACCGGGCGGCCTTCGTACCACTGCTGATCGCTGTCGATCAGCCGGGCCTTGAGCAGCGCGGCGGTGATGCGCAGGTTCAAACCCTCGACACCCCACGGGCCCTTGCGTACGGCGCAGAGCAGCTGGAATGCGTCGAAGGCTTTCAGCAGCTTTTGCGCCCAGAGCGTCCAGGCTTCGTCATCCCGTGGCGTGTCGAGGGACGGACGCGCGGTCTGTAGCAGCTTCAGGTAATAGCGATAACCGAGGGCACCGTCACCATGGCCGTCCAGCACCAGGCGCTCCAGAGCATGGTCGTGCTCGCCCTTGAGGCTGACGCAAAACAGATCGGCATGGCTGCGGGCGGCCAGCAGTTTGCGGGCCTGTTCAGGGTTTTGCTGGTTGACCCAACGGGCCAATTGGCCGATACCACTGCCTTCGCCGAAACGCCGCGAGTAACGCAGCATTACCACTTGTTGCGCCAAGGGGTGGCTACCGTCGAGGTCTTCCTGCAAGCCGCTGGCGCCGAGGTCTTCGCCGCTGACCTGTTGCAGCCACTGGCGGGTGTGCCGGCTGTAGAAACCCGCTTCGGCATCGCGGCACAAATCACCCAGCACCGCACCGGCTTCAACCGAGGCCAACTGGTCCTTGTCGCCCAGCAGCACCAGGCGCGCGTGAGTCGGCAAGGCGTCCAGCAGGTTGGCCATCATTTCCAGGTCAATCATCGAGGCTTCGTCTACCACCAGCACATCCAGGGGCAACGGATTGCCGATGTGATGCCGGAAGTGTCGGGTTCCGGGCCGGCTGCCCAGCAACCGGTGAACGGTGGTGACCTGGGTCGGAATTTTTTCCTTCACCACATCCGGCACTTTCAGCGATAACACTTGCTGGCTGATGGATTCGGTCAAGCGCGCGGCCGCCTTGCCGGTGGGTGCCGCCAGGCGGATGCGCAAAGCGCTGCCCGCTTCCACTGCAGGTGCCTGCAACAGCGCAAGCAAGCGCACCACCGTGGTGGTCTTGCCGGTGCCAGGGCCGCCGGTGACGATGCTGAATGCACCGCGGGTGGCCAAGGCGCAGGCGAGTTTTTGCCAGTCGACGACGCCGTCCGGAGGGGCCTGGTCGAACAGGCGATTCAAACGCTCGGGCAGATCGTCGGCAACGCTTTCGCGGGTGGCAAGTCGCAGGCGCAAAGCGCTGTCGATGCGCCGCTCGTAAGTCCAGTAGCGGCGCAAATACAGGCGTTTGCCCGACAGCACCAGTGGCCGGCTTTGCGCGTCCTCGCTGCCATCGACGGCCAGTGCCACCAGGCGGCTGGCGGCCAGGGCATGGCACCAATGGGCGCCGTCCAGGCCGTCGAGCAATTGCGATGGCAACAGCATGACGCCGGTTTGCGCATCGCCTTCGGGCGGCAGCGACAGAGCAAAGTCCGGCGCCTTGAGGGTTTCGAACAGGTCCAGGCACACGTGACCATGGCCCAGTTGGTGACTGGTCAGGGCTGCGGCCAGCAACACCAGAGGATCAGCCTGGGGATCAAGCTCATGGAGAAAGCCGACGAAGGCTTTATCCAACGCGCGCAACCAGCCGCGCTGCACCCAAAGATCGAGCAATTGCACCAGGTCGGCGGCGCGGCTGAGGGGCGTCAGCGCCTCGAGCGGTAACGGCGACAGGCTCATAGCAGCTCTCCTTGTTCCCAGGCGGGCTCGGCCTTGGGTGGTAGCGGTTTGCCTTGGAACAGCAGGTCCAGGCTTTCGATCAACTCCCGGGGCGGACGGGTGAAATACGCACCCTGGCTCGCGGAATGGGTGCCCCGCAGGAACAGGTACAACGCGCCACCGACGTGGCGGTCGTAGTCGTAATCCGGCAGGCGAGCCTTGAGCTGGCGATGCAGAGCCAGCAGGTAGAGCACGTATTGCAGGTCATAACGATGATCGAGGATCGACAGTTCCATGGCCTGTTGTGTGTAGGCCGAATCATCCGGACCGAGCCAGTTGGATTTGTAGTCAGCTACGTAGTAACGGCCTTCGTGTTCGAAGGTCAGGTCGATAAAGCCCTTGAACATGCCGTTGAGCAGCACCGGTTCGGCGGCCACGCGGGATACGCCATTGTGAGTGTGCTTGCACACCAGTTTGTCGAGCGCGAGGACATCGACCTTGTGACTGGCAAACCAGAATTCCATTTCGATCTGGTAGTGCTGCAACTCATTGAGGGCCATCTGCCCGTTGCCCAGCGGCAGCCGGGCTTGCAACAGGTGCCCGAGCCAGCCGCCGAGGGTGCCGATCCAGCCTTCCCAACCGCGTCGGTTGCAACGCCGGGCGACCGCATCTTCGATGGCCTCCGGAGCAACGTTGAAGCCTTCGCCGCCCGCCCACTCCAGCAGCCCATGGAGGAAGGTGCCGGGGTTTGGCCCGCGTGGGAAACGGTGAATATCGCCGCCGGAAGCCGGCACTTCTCGCGGGGCATCCGGGTCAAGGCGTTCGTCGTCGAACAGCTTCTGCGCTTGTGGGCTTTCCGGCGCCTCGAGGCTGTCGGCGCTCATGCTTTCGCCGATGCGCAGGGCACTGTAGGAGGCGATCCACCAGTTTTCCGCGGCCTTGCGTTTGGGCAACAGCGGCGCGAGCAAAGTGGCTTCGTTGCGCGGCGGGTGGAATATGACCGCATCGGCTTCGGGCATTTCTGCGTAATGCAGCGCCGGGCAACCTTCCTGCAGGTCGAGCAGCCAGCGGGCCAGGCCGGCGGACTCGCCCAGTGAAGCACCGCCGCCGAGCAAGTAGCCCAAGGCCGACAGGTGCAACACCGAGCTGTTGTTATTGCCGCGCTTCAGGTCTGCGATCCCCAACCAGCAAGCGTGTTTGGCACGGGTCAGCGCCACGTAAAACAGGCGCAAGTCTTCGGCCAGACGTTCATCGTCGGCCTGGGCAATCAACTCGGCGGTAGGCCTGAGGCTGACCTGGGATTTGCCGTTTGCGTCGTGGTAATGCAACGGCAAGCGGCTGCCATCCACCGGTTTTGCCGAGCAGATGAACGGCAGGAAGACCAGGTCGTATTCCAACCCCTTGGACTTGTGGATCGTCACCACTTTGACCAGTTGCTCATCGCTTTCCAGGCGCAGGATCTGCTCTTCACCGGCCTGGCCGGAGAGCGCGAGATGTTCGGCCAGATGGCGAATCAATGCCTGCTCGCCGTCCAGCTCTGCGGCCGCCTGTTGCAACAATTCCGAGAGGTGCAGCAGGTTGGTCAGTACCCGTTCGCCATCGCTGCGGGTGATCAGGGTTTGCGGTAATTGGAAGTCGTGCAACAGGCGACGCAGCATCGGCAGCACGCCTTGGGTGCGCCAGATCGTGCGGTAGTCGCGGAACTGCATCACGCGTTTTTCCCACGCGAGTTCGTCCTGGTTCAGACGCTCCAGTTCCGGCAATGACAGGTTCAAGGTGACGCAGGCCAAGGCAGCGCGCAGCGGGCGCTCGACGTCCGGCTCGGCGCAGGCTTTGAGCCAGGCCAGCAGGTCGTGAGCTTCCTGGGCGGCGAACACCGAATCTTTATCAGACAGGTAAACGCTGCGTACGCCACGGGCCGCCAACTCACTGCGCACGGCTTGGGCTTCCTTGCCATCGCGTACCAGGATGGCGATGTCTGACGGCAGCACGCCCTTGAAGCTACCGTCTTTGCTCAGGAATCCCGCAGTACCCTGCTGGCCGCCGTTGAGTAATGCAACGATTTGGCTGGCGCACGTCGCGGCCAGCTGTTGGCGGTAGAGCACGCTGGAGATCGGCTGGTCGGTGGGCAAGTGCCAGAGGTTCAGCGCGGGCAACGTCTGACCGTTGACCTGCAGTTGTTCCTTGCGGCCTTGGGACAATACCGACTGGAACGGCACCGGATTCGTACCGTCGGGTTCGCGGAACAGGAATGCACCACGGCCTTTTTCGGCGCGCTGGAACACATGGTTTACCGCCTCGACCATGGCATGGCTGGAACGGAAGTTGGTGCCCAGGGTGTGATGGCGGCCGGTAGTGGATTGGCGCGCGCGCAGGTAGGTATAGATATCGGCGCCACGGAAGGCGTAGATCGCCTGCTTCGGGTCGCCGATCAGGAACAGGCCGCTGTCGAGGTGGTTTTCTTCGATGCGGTAGATGCTGTCGAAGATGCTGTATTGCACCGGGTCGGTGTCCTGGAATTCATCGATCAGGGCGACCGGGAATTGCTCGCGGATCACACTGGCCAGGCGCTCGCCGCCGTCGGCCTGCAGGGCGGCGTTGAGGCGGATCAGCATGTCGTCGAAGCCCATTTCGGCGCGACGACGTTTTTCTTCTTCGAAGCGTTTTCCTACCCAGCCGGCGGCGTGTTGCAGCACGGCGGCATCCGGCGTTGGCAGGGCGTCGAGGCTGACCTTGAGGCTGGTCATGGCGTCGATACCCGGATGGCTTGGTGGCTCGCCTTTCCAGGCTTCGGCCATGCCGTCGGGCGTCAGGCGGGTAAAGCCGGTGCCGATATCCAGTTGCTCGAGAGATTCATCAGCCGCCCAGGCGCTGATTTTTTCAAACCAGGGCTCAAAGTAACGCGCTTGCATCTTGCGGCCATCGACGGCTTTGGCGGCAACGGCCTGCAGGCAAATGTTGCGCAACTCTTCTGCCCATTGTTGCCAGGGCGCCTTGAGTGCGACGAGGGCTTGGCGGCGTTCTTGTAGGCATTCGTTGATCAGCTCGGCGGGGGCGCGAGTTTCATCCGTGGGCCGCTCGCTGTTGAACAACGCGCGTACCCGTGGCATCAGCGCTGCCGGGCCGCCCCAGTTGTTGCGCACCCAGTTCAATGCATCGTCGTGCATCGGGTAGCAGAACAGTCGCCAGTAGTCGCGTAGCACTTCACCGAGCAGGTCGCTGTGGTCGGTTTCCAGAGTCTGGGTGAACAGGCTGCCGCTATCGAAGGCGTGTTCGCGCAGCATGCGCTGGCACCAACTGTGGATGGTCGAGACGGCGGCTTCGTCCATCCATTGGGCAGCGATGTCCAGGCGATTGGCGCAGCCGGGCCATTGTTCGGGGCTGTATTGGTCGCGCAGTTCGGCGATCAGTGCATCGGGTTCTTCGATTTCTTCACGGAAAAAACGCGCGGCTTCCGCCAGGCGGATACGGATACGTTCGCGCAGCTCTTTGGTGGCGGCGTCGGTGAAGGTCACGACGAGAATTTGCGGGGGCAGTAACTCGCGGCCGAAGCCCGATTCGTCACCACCGTGGCCGAGTACCAGACGCAGGTAGAGCGCCGAGATGGTGAACGTCTTGCCCGTGCCGGCACTGGCTTCGATCAGTTGGCTGCCTTTAAGCGGGAACGCCAGGGCCAGGGGTTTCGTGCCGCTCATGCGCTGGCCTCCGCGCTGGTGAGTGATCGCCAGGGGGCATTGATCAACGGTCGATACAGGGTTTCGCACCAGCCTTCGAACTCTTCGCTGGCCTTCAAGGCGGCATAGTCCGGGAACTGGCGGGTGAGCGCGGGACTTTCACGGCGCTCGCCGTCGGTGGTTTGGCCGTCGCCTTCGTAGGCTTTGCTGGCGGCGGCTTGCGCTTTGGCCGGGTCGGTTTGGCCGAGCCAGGCGAACGCTGTTTTAACGGCGATCGGCAGTGGTTCGCTCATGCCGGTTTTCCAGGCAAGCAGCAGGTTGCCAAGGAGCTCTTGGGCGGTGGCTTGCTCCAGCGGGGCCAGCAGCAGCGTGTCGTCGCTGGCGACCAGGCCGGTACTTAGCGGGAGGCCGCAGGCGCAAGCCACCAAGTGGTTCACCCACGGGCGAATCAGGCGATGCCACTTGCGGGTCTTGATCGAGCCGATGCTGTTGGGGATGGCGGTGACGCTTAGAAAGCTGCCGTCGCTGCGTTGGTGCAGGCCGCTGATCCAACCCTCCAGTTGGATGCCTTGATGCTCAAAACTGATCGGTTCAGCACTGGTGTGCGGAGTTGGCCAGAGAGCCAGGAGTTGCTGATAACGTTGCAGCAGATCAGGCAAAGGTTCTATCAGTTCTTTACGCAGGCATTCGCCGAAACCAACCATCGGCAACAAGCCACTGCCTTGCAGGCGCAGGGCCTGGGCGTTGAGGGCTTCGTCGAGGTTGTCGGGGCGAGTGAGTGCCGCCGTGAGCAAGCTGTCGCTCAAGCTGTAGCGCTGCAGTGCGTCGAGGACGAAGGGTTCTTCATCTTCCAGCGGAACTTCGGCGGCTTCGAAAAACACTTTCAGGCGCTGGCTGAAGAAGTGTTTGACCGGGTTGCGCAAGAAGTCCTGCAGTTGGCCGAGGCTCAGCGGTTCTTCCTGGATGTAGGGTGCGAGGCTGCCGGTATCGGGCAGGCTGTCCGGGGTTGCGTGGAGCAACTGCCATTCGCGGGCGTAGCTGAACAGCTCGTCACCTTCGTGGAAGTAGCGGGCGCTGAAGGGCTGGAGCGGGTGTTCCTGGGTGGTGGCTTTCAGGAGGGGTTCGCCATCGGTGGTGTGCCAACCGCTGGCGATGTGGTCGCGCAACTGGCCGATCAGGACGGATGCCGGACGATCACTGTTGTCGCGGATGCTGCGGCCGACCCAACTGATGTAGAGCTGGTCGCGGGCCGAGAGCAGGGCTTCGAGCAGCAGGTAGCGGTCGTCTTCGCGCCGTGATCGATCACCTGGGCGGTAGTCGCTGCCCATCAGGTCGAAGTCCAGCGGCGGTTGCGCGCGCGGGTAGTCGCCGTCGTTCATGCCCAGCAGGCACACCAGCTTGAACGGGATCGCACGCATGGGCATCAGGGTGCAAAAATTGACAGCACCTGCGAGGAAGCGTTGCGACAGTCGGCCTTGATCGAGGCCTGCCAGCCAGGCCTCACGGACTACGGTCAGGGGTAACTCGTCGTGCAAGCCTACGGACTCGCAGGTCTCCAGCCAGGTTTCTCTCAGTTGCTCGAGTTGGCCCAGGAGGTAGTCGTCGTGCTCGTTGCTCGGGAGGAAAAACAGCTGCATCAGATTTTGCAGGCGCTCGCCCCATTCTGTCGGCGCGGCGGGTTGTGACAGTGCCTGGTGGGCGTCGTGCAGTGCGTCGAGCAGCGCGACCAGCGGACCGATCAAGGCAGCGTCGAGGCCGCCGATTTCATCGTAAGGCTCGATGCCGTCGCAGGCAGATCCCGTACCGACGGCGTAGCCCAGGAGCATGCGGCGCAGGCCGAAACGCCAGCTGTTTTGCTCCAGCTCCTGGGGCAAGCCGAGACCCGCACGTTGTTCGGCGTTGAGGCCCCAGCGGATACCTGCGCCTTCGATCCAGCGGTGCAGGGTCGGCAGGTCGCGCTCCTTGATGCCGAAGCGTTCGCGCAGGGCCGGGACGTCGAGCAGGTCGAGGATTTCGCTGACCGGGAAGCGGCTGTCGGGGAGCTTGAGCAAGTGTTCGACGGCGATCAGCAATGGATCGCGGCCGCGCTGGCCTTGGTCTGTAAGCGTGAACGGAATAAAGCGTAGGTCGTTTCTTTCAAGCTGGCCGAATACGGCACGAATATGCGGCGCGTAGCTGTCGACGTCGGGGACCATGACGATGATGTCCCGTGGGCGCAGCGTGGGGTCGGCGCTGAAGCGTTGGAGTAGCTGGTCGTGGAGGATTTCTACTTCCCGTTGGGCGCTGTGGGCGATGTGGAAGCGGATGGAAGTGTCGCGCTTCAGGTCGACGCTTGGCCAGAGTTCGCGGGTTTCGTTGAGCGGGCGCAGTTCGAGGATGTCGTCCTGGAGTTGGTTGAGCAAGGTGGTGGGCTCGCTTTCGCTGAACAGATCGATACGGCCGTCGCGGAATGCCGAGCGGTAACTGTTGGGGTCGTCGTAGCTGTCCAACAGGTTGATGTAGTCGCGACCTTGCTTGCCCCAGGCAGCGAGCAGCGGATGGGCGTGCTGGTGCAGGGTTTGCGGGTCGATGGTGACCGGCATTCCGGCTTTGCGGGCCTGGCGTTTGTATTCGTTTCGGAGCAGGTCTTTGTCGGCAACGATGTCGGACCAGTGGTGGCGACAAGGGTTGTGCACGCACAGCAGCACTTGGCTGAAACGGGCGAGGCCGGCCAGCGCTTCCAGGGCTTGCGCCGGCAAGGAGGAAATACCGAAAACGATCACGCGCGAAGGTAGGCCGGCGGGCGCTTGTTCGAGGGTGTTGATGCGCTCGATAAAGCGCTGGTGAACGCCGGCGCGACTCTGGGCCATGCCCTCCTCTCCGACATCCAGCAGCAGGGCACGCCATAGTTCAGCTTGCCAGCAGTTGGCTGGGCTCAGGGGTTTGGATTCACCTCGACCATTGCGTAGTTGATGACGACCGGCAGCCCAGTCTTCCAGCCAGTCGGCACGGTAGACCTGGTATTGGTCGAACAGGTCAGCCAGGCGTTCTGCCAGTTGGTAGCGTTTGCGCAGATCCGTGTCGTGGGTCAGGAAGCGTTGCAGGGGTTCGAAGTGGGGCTGGTTGATCAGCTCGGGAAGCAGGCGCATGAGGCGCCAGGTCAGTGGGGCTTTATCCAGCAGGGACTTGGCCGGGATTTCATCTTTGCCCAGGACCATGCGATAGAGCTGCCACATGAAGCTGCCGGGAAGTTGTACGTCGATAGCCGCAGCGATGCCGCAACCGCCCATGTCGTCATCTTCAGGGTCTTCTGCCAGCGCCAGTTTGAGCCATTGGGCAATGCCGTTGCTTTGTACCAGAGCGATTTCGTTTTCGAGGGGAGCCAGCGGGTAACGACGCATCCAACTGACAACCAGGCTGCGCAGCTCATCCAGGCGGTTGCCGTGAACCACCATGAATCCAGCACTGAGGGACGTCGCATCCGGCATAACGGCTTCCTTGAGAAAAGCAAAATCGAGGGATGGACTTTAGCATTGAAGGCAACCGCAGGCTGCAAGTGAGGAACACTTGGGGACGCTCGCGATACTTTCCGACCGCCCAAAACAAAACCCCTGATTGCGTTAGCAATCAGGGGTTTCGGAATTTAATCTTGACGATGACCTACTCTCACATGGGGAAACCCCACACTACCATCGGCGATGCATCGTTTCACTGCTGAGTTCGGGATGGGATCAGGTGGTTCCAATGCTCTATGGTCGTCAAGAAATTCGGGTACTGAGTCGTGACCAGATGGCCTCGCTTCAGCAAATTGGGTATGTGATAGCTTTCGGTGTTTGTGAGATTCGAACTTTCGGTTCGTTTCGTCTTCACACACCGCAATCTGGTGCTCTTTCGCTTTTCAGCTCGAAGCATACAAATTGCTTGGGTGTTATATGGTCAAGCCTCACGGGCAATTAGTATTGGTTAGCTCAACGCCTCACAGCGCTTACACACCCAACCTATCAACGTCGTAGTCTTCGACGGCCCTTCAGGGAACTCAAGGTTCCAGTGAGATCTCATCTTGAGGCTAGTTTCCCGCTTAGATGCTTTCAGCGGTTATCTATTCCGAACATAGCTACCCGGCAATGCCACTGGCGTGACAACCGGAACACCAGAGGTTCGTCCACTCCGGTCCTCTCGTACTAGGAGCAGCCCCTCTCAAATCTCAAACGTCCACGGCAGATAGGGACCGAACTGTCTCACGACGTTC